>CAYPHN010000133.1:0-3386 GCA_964410265.1 uncultured Flavobacteriaceae bacterium
AGAATTACCAGCATCTTCTTCTACAATTATTTCAAAATCTTTTTCAATTAATTGTTTTGCAATTTTTGGTGAAATGGCTACGCGTTTTTCACCTTTTTGACTTTCTTTTAAAATACCTATTTTCATTTTTGAATATTTTTAATTGAAGTTATGTAAATTTAGTAGAAGTTTATTTTATAAAGACTGATAATTGTCATTTAAAATTCAATTTAAAAATATAAATTATATATTTAAATAAAATTAATTAAATAGTTGTTTTTCAGTAATATACACTTATATTTAAAAATTATTGAATAAAATATTGTTTGTTATTATATAAAATATCTTTTTTAAAAAGAAAGAATTTACAATTTGCTTATAATTGCTAAATTTGGTTAAAATTAAAAATATGAAAATTACTTTTTTAGGAACCGGTACTTCACAAGGCATACCTGTAATTGGATGTGATGATGAAGTTTGTTTGTCAAGCGATACAAAAGATAAGCGTTTGCGTTCTTCTATTTTGATAGCATGGGGAGAATATACTTATGTAATTGATTGCGGACCCGATTTTAGACAACAGATGCTAGCGGCTAAAGTGCATCATATTGATGGAGTAATTTTCACCCATTACCATGCAGATCACACAGCAGGGTTAGATGATATTCGACCTTTTTCGCAAAGTAAAGGAGAGGTTCCATTTTATGCTAAAAATGACGTGATTGCAAATTTAAAAGAAAGATTCAATTATATATTCACTACCCAAAACAAATATTTAGGTGCACCAAGTGTAAAGTTGCATACTATTGATAATAAACTGTTTAAATTAGGTGGTTTAACTATTATACCTATTGAAATTGAACATGGTAAATTAAAAATACTTGGCTTTAGGTTTGACAAGTTTGCATATATTACAGATGCTAAATTTATTTCGACAAATGAAAAAGAAAAACTAAAAGATTTAGATGTTTTGGTTATTAATTCTTTGCGAATAGATTCGCATCCAACACATTTAAATTTACAAGAAGCTATAGATTTTATTGCAGAAATTAAACCTAAGAAAGCATATTTGACACATATTAGTCATAAGCTAGGTTTTCATAAAGAAGTATCTAAGTCACTACCAGAGCATGTTTATTTGGCCTATGATGGATTGAAGATCGAAATTTAATAAATTATATTAGATTTAATTTGGTTCGCATTAAAATGTAAAGTATATTTGTCATATAAATAAGTAATCTTTACATATAGTAAAGTATACTAGTTAAATATTTTTATTATGAAATTAAGAAATATATTAGAATGTGAACGAGATCAATTGTATAAAATGATGAATTATCAATTGCCAAATAAGTTTATTTGGATTGGTATTTGGATCTTTATATTGTCATTTATATCGATGATCACATTAAAATTTTTCGATTTTAACAAAGATTCGTTGCGAACGATATTAAGAAGCATTTTGCTTATTTCACTACTTGTTATTTCTATAGCAAGAGATAAGGAAGAAGACGAAATGATTAAACTGATGCGAATGCAATCTTATGCCCTTGCCTTTATAATAGGTGTTTTATATGCAGTGTTTCAACCTGTTATTAATTATCTCGTTGCAAATGTAAAGAACTCGAATACACTTAATTATGCTACAATAGGCGAATTTCAGGTATTGTTATTTATGCTGTTAATTCAATTGATGTTTTTCAATTATTTAAAGAAAATGAGATAATGAAAAATAGAATTAAAATTGAAAGAGCAATTTTAGATATCACTCAAGAAGAATTGGCAAAAAGAATTGGGGTGTCACGTCAAACTATAAATTCTATCGAAAAGAGTAGATACATTCCTTCTACAGTTTTGGCGTTAAAAATGTCGAAACTATTCAATAAAACAGTGAATGATATATTTGAATTGGGCGTGGATGAATAAAATTATTAATTTGCCTTTAGCATTGCAATTCGATAGTTAATCCCAAAATTGATAAAAGTACTATTCAATTCACCATCAATTGCTATAACTTGGCCTATTGATGCTCTAAGTCCTAGTTTATCATTAAACAAAAAAGATGCTCCAACACTTGGTTTTACAATTAATCCTTCTCCAGTATCTATGAATCCTCCACCCGCTGCTCCGGTTAGGACTTGCCCAAACAATTGAATTCTTTCTAAGAATTGAGAAGATGTACTCACTCCTAAACCAGCAATTCCTTCAGCATAAGCACCTGCATTACCAAAATTCGCAAAAGATGTTTGTCCTGAGACGTAAAAATTCTTATTGATATAGTAATTAAATTGTAATTGTATTTGCGCCATGTTTTGCGAATCAGCATTATTTCGGGCTGCATCAAAATATATATCTTCTCCTATAATTATTTCAATACCTTTAAATTTTGCTCTTGTAGCAGTTTTGCCATCAGAAGATATTAACCCATTTTGATTGAGATAATATTTTAATCCAAACCCGTAAGTTTGTGACACAAAATTAGCATTGGGGCTCATTAAGAATCCAGTATTTATAGAAATGAAAATATTATTATAGATTTTTTGTTCCAAGGATAAATCAGGATAAATAATAAAACCACCTCCAGTATCTACACCACCACCTCCAGCACCACCAATACCGAACTTTCCTAAAATTTTTGTTCTATCTTTATTAAAGGAAAATTGTTGCCCTAATCCTAAAATAATATCCATATACCCGGCATCAATTCCTTGATAAGCTCCATCTGCTTTAATAAAAAGAAAAGTATTCCTTTTGAAATAAGAATTTAATTCAACCCCTACAGTTCTAACAGTCTCGCCTTTTAAGGACTCTCCTGTATCTTTATTCTTTGTGTCACCCATTAAATAAAGATTATTAAAATGGAATAGTATTGCAAGTTTATTGCTTTCTTGAAACCAATTTGAATTTTCAATATTGGTATTTAAATCAATTTCTTTTCCCGCTTGATTAAATGAAGTATAATCTAATGAAATAGGCACTTGTAGGGCAATATTTAATTGCTGACCTTCAATATTTCCATTATCAAAAAAGTTGATATAACTATATCCAGCTTCAATTGAAAATTTCGAAAATTGGTACCCCAAATTGAAATGAGGTAATATATATGCACCACCACCATCCGGGGCTCCGGCACCACCACCTCCACCAAAGTGTACTCCTGTATCTAGGTATAGGTTTGAGAATAAATGTTTTTTGATTCCTGCATTTACACCCAAAGTAAAGAATCCACCTCGAATTCCAGTTACGGCACCATACATTCCTAATCCTGCATAGGCCCATTCATTTAAATATAAATTATAGTGTAACCCTGCTAAACCCAAATTATCTTCATTTTCAGTCATTTCAATAGATAGGAAGTCCATTTTAAATTGACTGTTTTGGGTTCGTTTAATTATATCAGAACTGTC
>CAYPHN010000133.1:3396-8929 GCA_964410265.1 uncultured Flavobacteriaceae bacterium
TTGTTGCGCAAATAAAGATGAAGAACTCAGCAACAATATAAGTAAAATACATGTTATCAAACTCTTATTAAAAGGATATAAATTAATACACATAATTACTTTTTTTAATTTATTTCAAATAATATTTCTAAAACAATTAACAAATTAATTCAATATGTATTGTATATAATAAAAATAAAATTATATATAATTGAAGTTAAATCTTCTCAAAGTCTACAGCAACTACTTTATATTCAGGAGTTAATGTAAATTCATCACCTACATTACCAGTTATCATATTGATAAATACTTCTGGCTGGTGAAAAGTTGTTCTTACAACGCCGGGTTTTACCAAATAGGTTAATTTTACTGGTATCTCAACACTTCCTCTGTCTGAAAATATTCTAACCTTATCTTCCGCATTGATATTTTTATCCGCGGCGTCTAATGGGTTTATTTCTAAAAAGTCCATTGGAGAAATATCTTGATTGTCTGTTCTTCTGGTCATTGTACCCGCATTATAGTGTTCTAATTGGCGTGCTGTTGTTAAAATAAAAGGATACTTATCTCTATGTTCTACCAATTCAGGAGTTTCTTCAAAATCAAAATGATGAAACATACCCTTACCTCTTTTGAAATTGCCTTTATAGTGTAGTATTTGAGTATCTGTACCATTTTCTAAAACAGGCCATTGCAAACCATTATCCCCTAAACCTTCCCAGGTTATTCCTTTCATAAAAGGAATAACACCTGCTATTTCATCTAATATTTTTGCGGCATCATATATTCTTCCTGTTGGCTGCTCATAACCTAATTTAAACATCATATCAATTATAATTTGACCGTCAGATTTTGAATTACCAATTGGCTCAACTACCTTATTGACCCTTTGAACTCGCCTTTCTCCATTGGTAAAAGTTCCATTTTTTTCAAAATAAGAATTTGCTGGTAGTACAACATCAGCTATTTCAGCAGTAGCCGACATAAATAATTCTTGTACAATTAGAATATCTAATTGTTCCATGGCTTTTCTTATATGATTGGTGTTAGGGTCTGTCATTAAAGTATCTTCTCCCATAATCCATAAAGCCTTAAATTTACCATCTAAAGCTGCATCTAGCATTTCAGGGATTTTTAATCCTTCTTTATCGGGCATTTTTTGAATTCCATATTTCAAAGCATAGTATTCTTGTACTTTTTTATCATTCACATCCATATAACCTGCACCTTGGTGTGGCTGAACCCCCATATCCGCAGCACCCTGTACATTATTTTGACCTCTAAGCGGATTTAATCCAACACCATTTCTTCCAATATTACCCGTCATCATTGCCAAATTAGAAAGTAGCATTACGGTTTTACTACCTTGGAAATGCTCAGTAACTCCTAAACCATGGAATTCCATAGCGTTATTTGCGCTTGCATAAGCTATAGCCGCTTCCCTTACCAAGGTTTTAGAAACACCGGTTAATTCTTCCAAATCATCCATATTTAGATCTAAAACATGGGCTTTAAAACTATGGTATTGTTCCGTATTATTTTTTATAAAATCATTATCAACATAACCTTCTTTGATAATATAATGTGCAATCATATTTAAAATAGCCACATTAGTTCCAGGTCTTAATTGTAGGTGGTATTTAGCTAATTTCGCCAATTTCGTTATAACCGGGTCTACCACAATACTTGTTGTACCTTGCATAAATAGTTGCTTGATCTTTGCGCCCGTTACCGGATGTGCCTCTGTTGGGTTCGCCCCAAAAAGAAAAATACAATCTGTATTATCAAGGTCATTAACAGAATTGGTTGCAGCCCCAGTTCCAAATGCCTTTTGCATTCCAAAAGCAGTGGGTGCATGGCAAACTCTTGCGCAACCATCAATATTATTTGTATTTAGAGCAACACGGGTCATTTTTTGCATCAAATAATTTTCTTCATTGGTTGCTCTTGAAGAAGAAATTGAGCCAATGGCGTTTACACCATATTCATTTCTTACTTTTATGAGTTTATCTGCAATATAATCATAGGCTTCATCCCAGGTGGCTATTTCAAATTTACCATTGCGTTTTATCAATGGATCAGTCAACCTATCAGGATGATTATAAAATTGAAATGCAAACCTACCTTTTAAACAGGTGTGACCAGAGTTAACTTCGGCAGTATTGGGTGCTTGAATACCTTTTATTTCTCCATCAATTACAGAAACATCAAGTTGACAGCCAACACCGCAATAGGTACATGTGGTTCTTATAATTTCATCAGGTATTAAAGTTTTGGTTTCAAATTTATCTGAAAGTGCTTCGGTTGGGCATGTTTGTACACAAGCACCACATGATACACAAGCAGAAAGATTAAAATTGGTATCAAAGCCTTTGATAATATTTGTTGCAAAACCACGGCCACTCATACCTAAGATCATTTCTCCCTGAATTTCTTCACAAGCCCTTACACAACGAAAGCAATTGATGCATTGTGATAAATCGGATTTAATATATGGATGTGAATTATCTTTTTGAATATCTAAATGATTATCCCCTTGAGGGTAACGAATATTAGGAATACCAATATCTGCTATAGTTTTTTGAAATTCTGTTGGTTTTTTACCCTTTTCAGGGAAAACCTTATCGGAAGGGTAGTCGCTTAAAATGAGTTCGACAATATTTTTTCGAAGTTTCTTAATATTTTCAGTATTGTGATAAATATAGGCGCCGTCAAATACTGGGGTATGACAAGAAGCAACAGTTTTTGTAAGCCCTCCTTTTTCACGAGCTACTTCCACCGAACAAACACGGCACGATCCAAAATTTTCTAAGCGATCATCTTGACACATGGTTGGAATGGTGTCATATTCTTCTATTCTTCTTACAAAATCAAGAATAGTTTCGTTCTTTATTATTTCGTGAGCTTCGTTGTTTATATATGCTTTCATTCTTTTTAGTTTAGTCGTAACACGGAGATTCTCAGTGTAACTTTGTGTAAAAGCTCTTTATTTTACATTAAAATATTCGCTCAATTCTTCTTCAAAATATTGCAATGCGTTTTTTAAAGGTAAAGGAACGCCACCACCTAGAGCGCATAATGAACTAATTTCTAGGGTTTTCATTAAATCATTAAATAATTCTCTATCTATCTTATAGTCCTCTTTTTGCGCTTTTTGTAGCATTTCAAAACCTCGATGTGCTCCAATTCTACAAGGGTAGCACTTGCCACAACTTTCATCGGCAGTAAATTCCATCAAATGCTCCATAAATTTTACCATGGGAAAATCAGCAGGTATGGACACAAAACTTGCATGACCGAGTAAAAACCCATTGTTATTAAGTGACTCAAAATCAAGCGTTAAATCCTTTATTTTATGCATAGGAACAATTCCCCCAAGAGGGCCACCAATTTGTAATGCTTTGATATTTTCTTTAAAACCACCTCCAAAATCCTTAAAAATTGTATTTAAAGGAGTTCCCATTTCTATTTCATACATTCCCGGTGTATTAAAAAAACTATCTAGCGAAACTAATTTTGTTCCGGTAGATTGCTTTGTTCCGAGTTGGGCGTATGCTTTTCCACCATTTCTTAAGATCCAGTGTATATTGGCAAAGGTTTCAACATTGCTTAAAACAGTTGGTTTACCGTATAAACCATATTGCGCAGGGTAGGGAGGTCTTACTCTTACTTCGGGGCGCAAACCTTCAATAGAATTTAATAAAGCAGTTTCTTCGCCGCATACATAAGAACCCTGTCCGCGTATAATTTTAAATTTGAAATTATTTATTAATTTTTTTTCTGTAATTTCTTTAATAGCTTTATTCACTATACGAATGGAATCGGGGTATTCACCTCTAATATATAAAACACCTGTATCTGCTCCTACACATTTACCAGCCATATACATGCCAAATAAAACTTTATGCGGCTGATGTTCCATCAAATACATGTCACTATAAGCACCAGGGTCTCCTTCATCAGCATTACAAACAATATATTTTTGCTTGTTAACTTCTTTAATTACAGCATCTAATTTAAACCAAAAAGGGAATCCTGCACCACCACGACCTCGTAAATTGGAAATTTTTAATGCATCAATAATTTCTTTTTCTTTATTAACAAACCTCTTTGCTAAGGCATAAAATCCCTCTAAATCATCAATGTTTGAGGTTAAAATAGGCATGGTGTTTGAACCTATGTCGTATTTGTTTTCTTGAACAAATATTTTATCTCCGGAAACAATTATTTCTTTTAAGTCATTTTCTGAATTTGCTGAATAGGTTTGATCATTGAGCATAAACGCATTGTTGGTATGGCAACGACCAACACAAGCTGCATGACCTATTTCATTTTTTGGAAAATAATTATGCATGTTTTTTATTAAATCACCCTGTGTTTTAGCTACCATACAAGCAGTTCCAGTACAAATAAAAACTTTTTTGTCTCTGTTTTCTGGTTTTAAAAAATCATAAAAAGTTGAAGTGCCAAAAACTACAGAATCATCAATCATAAACCGTTGAGAAAGTTTATGAAATTCTTCTTCTGTTGCTGCATTTTTGGATATACTAGCAATATTTTCAAATAAATTGTCATCAATTCCTTTTCTTGAAGAAAGCGTTCTTATATTTTTATTAGCCATTTATTGAGTTTGTGTTTTAAGTATGAATTATAACAAAGTATATTATATACTAAGTTAAAAAAGTAAAGTTAATGAATTTATAAAGTATTGTGCTTAAAGAAAATCTTAAACTTTTTTACAAATTAGCACAATAAGCTTGTTGTTTAAATCGGTTGTAAAAAATATAAAAGTTTGTCCGCCATCTTTGATCTTAGTTTTTTTACGGATTTGGGCAACGGTCTCAGGGAAATTTCTTGTTGTAATATTGGCTTTATTTGTATGCATGAATTGTGTGATTTTTTTTTTATCGTAAGATGTTACATATAATATTTCAAATCTTCTTCCTTGAAATTTTATCAATGCATAGGAGGTGTATAAATGACTGTTAGTGTGTACTTTATCTAATTTTAATTGATGTGAAATTTCATTAAATAATCCAGCTTTCAATATGGCTGCATTAGGCTCGTAAAGATATTTTTTTACTAAGGAATAGGTTGGTAGTTTTAATGAATCGTTAGAAGATTCAAATTTTTCTATTATTTTATTTTTAATATTGATGGTTTTAATCTTGATAGTATTTTTGAAGTCCTTTTTAAGTATAAAAAGCAACTCTTTTACTTCATTGTTAATTGCAATGACGTGTATTGTTTTAACAAAATTAAGTTCCTTTATTGTTGAAGAAATATCTAAAATGGGTGATAATTTCAATAATATATTGTTAGTATGTTTAAAAAGCAGGTTTAAATTTATGGGGATATTGGGCAGACAATCTTTTAATAAAAATACTTTGCCTTTATATTTGTCTCTTCGCGAAGGATCTGCATAAATCCAATCAAATCTTATATTATTATTTAATAGACCTAAACCGTCTCCTGAATAAAACGTTATATTATTGATATTTAATTGCTTGGCGTTATCTAATGCTATTTTTGATAGGTCGTCATTAATTTCGCA
>CAYPHN010000134.1:0-8919 GCA_964410265.1 uncultured Flavobacteriaceae bacterium
TAGTACTTCAAAAATTATAGTTGCCTCTGAAAAACTCTGAAAATTTTGATGCGAAGGAATTTTTAGAACCCACCACATGAAAATCATAACTCAAATTATTAAATAAAAGTTTACATTTGAACTTAAAACTTACCTCAATAATATAATTGCTCATGCTGCTAGTTTACACTTATAAAATTACGCCAAGGTTAACTTATATATTTAAACATATTTTTACAAGAATATTGCATATTGAATTAAACTTTACAACTAAAATTGAAGAATTTATTGCGCATGAAGGGTTGAAATTTTCTTATACAAAACAGGTATTAGGAAATGAAATATTTGTAAAATCCAGTGATTTACTTTTCAATCAAGGAATTGATTATTTAGATATTAACATAACCAGTTGGGATGATGTACCATGTTTTTTTCAAACTGGATTAGATACCAATATACCTTTTGATTTTTTTGCGGCTAGTTTTTATTTGATTAGTAGATATGAAGAATATTTACCACATGTAAAAGATGAATTTGAAAGGTTTCCTGCTGGTGAAAGTTTGGCATTTCAACATAAATTTTTAAACAAACCCGTTATTGATATATGGGCCTATAAATTTAAAGAGATTTTATTAGAAAAGTTCCCTAATCATAGCAATGAAATTGTTAAGGGTGAAAGAAAGTTTAATTATATTTCAACGATAGATGTTGATATTGCATTTAGTTATAAACATAAAGGTTTTATAAGAACCGTTGGAGGTGCATTAAATGATTTGGTAAATTTTAAAATCCAAAATATACTTTACCGATTTCTGGTAATT
This sequence comes from uncultured Flavobacteriaceae bacterium, assembly GCA_964410265.1. Lineage (GTDB taxonomy): Bacteria > Bacteroidota > Bacteroidia > Flavobacteriales > Flavobacteriaceae > Lutimonas. The sequence goes on from CAYPHN010000134.1 coordinate 801, forward strand.
TTTAATATTAAAAAAGACCCCTTTGATACTTTTGATGAATTAATTTCACTGCAAAAAAAATACAATATCAATACCTTGTTCTTCTTTTTATTAAGCGAGTATACTACTTACGATAAAAATATTTCTTCAGGTAATATAAATTATAAACTCTTAATTAAGAATATAGCGGATTATACAGATGTAGGCATTCATCCATCTTATTTTAGTATGAAAAATGATTTAAAAATAAAAAAGGAAAAAATGAGACTGGAAGAGATTGTGAACTTCCCTATAGAAAAATCAAGACAACACTATTTACGTATGGAACTACCTGAAACCTATCAATATTTAGTCGACCTTGAGATTAAAGAAGACTATACCATGGGATATGCTTCTCACTACGGGTTTAGGGCTGGTACCTGTACACCATTTTATTTTTATGATTTAGATTTTGAAATTCAAACCCCTTTAAAAGTTTTTCCTTTTGCTGCAATGGATGGTACTTTAAAAGACTATTTAAATTTTACACCCAAAAAATCTTTTAATGTGATTATGGGACTGGCGAAGGAAGTAAAAAAAGTAAATGGAACATTAATTACTCTTTTTCACAATGAATCTGTTAGTGGATATGGACAATGGCGTGGTTGGAATAAATTATATGAGCGTATGCTTCAGGAGTTAAGCACTGATAAAAAAAATTGAAATAATAATTGATGATTTTATATGTAAAAAATGCAAATATTGACATTTTAAAATACGATAATTGTATATCGAGTGCTATAAATTCAAGAATATATGCTTACAGTTGGTATTTAAATTGCGTTGCAGACAATTGGGATGCATTGATACTAAATGATTATGAGGCAGTTATGCCGCTGCCAACAAGAAAAAAATATGGTCTTAGTTATGTTTATCAGCTGCCTTGGGTACAACAATTAGGTGTTTTTTCTAAAGGAGAAACAGACCAGCCATTAATATTAAAATTTATCAAAGCCATACCGAGAAAATTTGTTTTGGTCGATTATTTATTAAATGCAGATAATAATGTAGTTAATAAACATATAAGTAAAAGAACAAATTATATACTTGGTTTAAATGCAGTATTTGATACTATAAAAAATTCATATAATAAAAATAGAAAAAGAATTAGTGTCAAGAAATTTGAAGGGCTTGGAATTGATAAAAACACCAAAGCCATTGATTTTTTAGAATTGTACAAAAAGCAAAGTTTTAATTTTAAAATGCATAAAGATTCTATTGAAAAACTCGAAAGACTATTGTATTTAAATAACGAATCTGTTCAAATTTGGTCGGTTATTAATTCTGGGAAAATAATTGGAGGGTTGGTTTGGCTTCAAAGTAAAACAAGAATAACGTATTTGTTACCACTTGCAGATGCCGAAGCAAAAAATATTAATGTTCCAACTTTTTTGATTAATACATTGATTAAGGAAAATCAAAATACGAGAGTGATATTAGACTTTGAAGGATCTATGGTTGAGGGTGTCGCTAAATTTTATAAAAGTTTTGGAGCAAAAAAAGAGGTTTATTATCATTATAAGAAACGTTTAATTTAAAATGAAGGAGCGTATTAGAATATGTTTTTTGGCTGATAAACACAGTTTATATGACGATAGAATTTATTGGAAAATGGCAGTGCCATTGCTTGGAAAAAATTTTGAAGTTTTTTATTTTCTTATTGGCGATAAAAATGAAATAGGAATCACAAAGGAGGGCATTCAGTATGAAATTTTAAAAGTTAAAACCTTTGCTAAAAATCAATTTTTAAATTTTATTCTAAAAAGAATAAATTCGAATAATAATTATAATAAACTTCTTGGAAAAGCAGCTTTAGTAAAAGCAGATATATATCATTTTCACGACCTTTGGATCAATAGAATAGGCAAGAAATTAAAAAAATTAAAACATAATCCAGTTGTGTTTTATGATGCCAGAGAACCTTATGCAGAAGATTATACTTCTTACAATGAATCAAAAGGGCTTGTTAAAATATTAATTAAGGGCTTTGCTTTATATGTTGATTATTGGGAAAAAAAACAATCTAAAAATTATGATTTGGTTATATCCAATGAGAAAATCGTAAGAGATAAGTTTAGAAAAAAAATAGGAAAAAACAAAGTAGAAGTATTGTATAATTTTACAGATAATTATACACAATACAATAAAACTAAATGGAAAGATAAAAAGTATGATTTTATTTATTGCGGTGGTATTACCAAACTTAGAGGAGCATTTAAAATTTTGGAGGCTACTAAAATTGCAAAAACACAAATACCAGAGATAAAGGTGCTGTTTTTAGGTAGATATTCTCCTGACTCATTAAAAGATGAGCTTCAAATTTATATTGATAAAAATAATCTTAAGGACAATATAGAATTACATGCACCAGTAAATTATTCACAGGTTAGTAATTTTTATAATAATAGTAAAATAGGCTTGGTTACGATATTAAAATCAAAAACATTTGAAATTAGCATGCCTATAAAAGTATTTGAATATATGGCATTTGGATTACCTATTATTGGTAGTGATTTTGGGCATATTAAAGAATATATTGAAGAGGAAAATTGCGGAACTGTTGTTGACCCTTTAAATGAAAGTCAAATAGCAAATGCTATGATTAATCTATTGACGGATAAGAATAAGTATCAATTATTTAGTGAGAACGGCAGAAATGCAACCTTAAAAAAATATAAATGGGAAATGGAATTTAAAAAACTTTTAAATTATTATACCATAGCGCTTGCCAAACGAAATAGAAACCAATGAATTTGAAATTAAATAGCAATTCTTTTTTAAATGATTTTAGCTGGTATTTTTTAGGCTCATTTATTCCTTTGTTTATTGGTTTTATTAAAACACCTATTTTTACTCGCCATTTTAATATAGAAGAATACGGTAATTTAGGATTGGTGAGTATTACTTTTACATTTTTAGGAATGTTTTTATTTTCATGGATTGGATCATGTATTTGGAGGTTTTATAATAGATATAAAAATCAAAACAATTTAAAAGTACTCTATTCGAACCTTATTTTTATCTACTTAATAGCATTTGTTATATTATTGATAGTATCATTTTATTGGTTTGTTAATGCAAAACAACCTTTGATAAAACAGCTTGTACTTTTTTCTTTTTTTCAACTATTTTTAAATCAGTTATTCTTGTTTTACATGGTAATTGTAAGATTGCAAGGTGAAGCTAAATTTTACACGATAGTGCAATCTTTAAAGGCCTTAATTAATGTAGTGATTACTTTGGTTATGGTTTTTTACTTTGATTTAAGTATTACAGCTTTAATCTCCAGCTTGATATTGGTTGATGTACTATTTATAGTATTTTTAAAATTTTATAATCCTGTTTTAGTAAAAATAGATTTAAAATTAATTAATAAAAAAGCTTTGTCAGAATTGATTCTTTATGGAAGTATGGGCTTAATTCTCAATGTTAGTTTGTTAACCATAAACTTTAGCGACAGGTATATAATTGCATGGTATGGGAGTATAGAGGAGGTTGGAATTTATGATCAAGTTTATAAAATTTCTCAATTAAGTGTTGTTGCTTTGGTAACTATTTTTTTTAATTCTGTTAACCCCTATTTATTAAGAGAATTAGAAATTAATTTTAATAATTCCAAAAAGTTAATACAAAGGTATATCAAGGTATTTTTAATAGTTGGTTTGCCAATAATCTTTTATTTGAGTCTTTTTTCAAAAGACATATCTAATATTTTATTAGGAAAAGAGTTTAGAGTAGGTTATACCATAATGCCTTTTATATTTATTTCTGCATATTTACACGGTATATCTAATTTTTATGAATTGCGCTTGAAGTTTTCTAATAAATTAAAAAAATTAGGACTAATTGCCTTAGGTGTTGCATTGCTTAATATTGTTTTGAATTTATTTTTTATTGGTTGGTACGGATATCAATGGGCTGCCTATACAACCTTAATCAGTTATTTTATTTTAATTATTGTTTTACATTTTATGGATAGAGACATAATTAAATTCACAAAAAAAAACATCACATTTGTATTAAGAATAGTTATCATTTTAGCATTACAAGGTGTATTTTATCGTTTAATTAATACTCGGTTTGAATTGAATTTAATATTGGATGTTTGTTTAGGAATTCTTTTTATTTTTATTTACATTTTACTTTTAAAGAAAAATTTATTGGCAATTAAAATATAATTATGAATATAAAACATATCTTTTTTGATCTCGATCACACTTTATGGGATTTTGAGACCAACTCAAATAGAACTTTCGAATTTATTTTTAACAGAAATAATGTGGGTGTCAATTTTATGGATTTCAAAGAAATTTACAAACCAATTAATGCACAATACTGGAAGTTATTTAGAGAAGATAAGATAAGCAAATCTAAACTTAGATATGGTAGGTTAAAAGATGCTTTTGATGCATTAAATTACTCAGTAGATGATGATTTGATTGGTCTTTTATCGGAAGATTATATTACCTATTTGTCACAATATAATGATCTGTTTGAAGGAACAATTGCAATACTTAATTATTTGCAATCTAAGTATACCATGCATATTATAACCAATGGTTTTGAAGAGGTACAATTTGAAAAATTGAAGAATTCAAATCTGATATCTTATTTTGATCAAATAATAACTTCAGAAAAAGTGGGTTTTAAAAAACCAAACCCTAAAATATTTAATTATGCTTTAAGCTTGGCCACTGCCAAAGCAGACGAAAGTATTATGATTGGCGATAATTTTGAAGCAGATATTTTAGGAGCCAAAAATGTTGGAATGCATACTATTTTTTGTGAGTTTAATGGCGAAATAGCTATAGAAAAAACATTGACAATTACCAAGCTAGAACAATTAAAAGATTACTTATAAACCATTAATTGAGCCTATTATAAAAATAAATGTATATTTACTCTTAATAAAGTGAAAATTGCTAGAACACTCCCTCTCATGATGCAAAAACTATGTTTATTTTTAACCATTGTTTTGATAGTTGTAAAATCAAATGCTCAAAATCAACAAATTTTATATGATTTTGATCAATTACCACAAACTTTATTGTTAAACCCTGGTGCTGAAGTTGATTATGACAAACATTTTGGTGTACCTTTATTATCTAATTTATATCTTCAGGTAGGGGCCACTAATAAAAATATAAATTATAACAATATTTTTAGTGGTGCAAATGGAATTGAAGATATTTTAAGAAATATCTTTGATCAAGATTTAAATAGTAATGAAGTATTTCTTGTAAATCAACAATTGGAAATTTTAAGTGGAGGGTTAAGGTTAAGGAATGCCGATTATTATTTGAGTTTTGGAATGTACCAAGAAGTTGAAGGTTTTGCCAATTACCCCAAGGATGAAGTGGATCTTTTTTTTAATGGAAATGATCAAGACAGAGATGGTTTTCCTGAAAAAGGAGATGTTTTCAATTTTAATCAAATAAATTTTATTGGCGAAATGGTAGGTGTATTTCATATAGGAATATCAAAAAAAATTAATGAAAAATTAAATATTGGCGCAAGGTTTAAGCTCTTATCAGGATCTTTACTACTCAATTCAAAAAATAACCAAGGAGAATATCAACTCAGTACAAATAATGTGATTAATCAACATAATTTTGATGCGATGAATGTTGTTGTAAATACCTCTGGATTTATCAATATAAATGATGCTCAACAAGGAATAGGAATAGGAACAGGAGATTTTGGGGGTTTAAGTCAAGCCATTTCTGGGTTGTTTTTTGGAGGAGGAAACTTAGGTGTTGGTTTTGACTTAGGTTTGACTTATCATTTTAATAAAAACATAACTTTAACTGGTAGTTTGATAGATATTGACTTTATCAACTACTCCAATAAAATTGCAACTTATAGTTTGAACAATGATTTTATTCTTGATGATCCAGATTATTTTAATCCACCCCTTGGTGATGAATTTAATTATTGGGATGATAAATTCAGTTCTTTTTATGATAATGGTGATATACCACTTGAGCTAAACGATGGTAGATTTAATTTTAGAAGATCGCCTAAACTAAATACATCGATAAAGTATCAGTTTAATCATGAAAGAGATGAAGATTATAACTCTGTTTTTAGAGATGCACGATTTGTAACTCCTGTAAGTAAAGTTTTGATATCCGAAGTAGGAATTCATACCTATACCGATTTTAAACCCAACTATATGATTTGGGCCGTAACCGCATTTTATATGCGTGAAATTACAAAAGGGTTTAAGGCTAAAGTAACATATACTTACGATAAATTTTCTTCAAAAAATATAGGTTTGGGAATTTCAACTCATATACGTGATTTTAATTTTTATGCTACTGCAGATAATTTGTTAGCTTTGCCAAAACTAAAGGATAGCAATTACCAATCTTTTCAGTTGGGTATGAACTTTATATTTTATTAAAAAAAATCAGTAAATGAAAATTAAACTTATCAGTACGGTTGTCTTATTTTTATATGTGTCTATTGCAATGGCACAAACTTTAGACGCATATAAATACATTATTATTCCAGAGAAATATAATTTTTTAAATAATGATAATGAATACAGGTTAAATAGTTTAACAAAATTTTTATTTACGAAAAATGGATTTTCTACCCTTTTGAAAGATGATGATTACCCTTTAGACTTAAGGAATAATCCATGTTTGGCTTTAACAGTTGACGTGATTAATAACTCTAGTATGTTTACTTCAAAGCTAGTTATTGAACTTAGTGACTGTTATAGAAAGGTTGTTTATACTTCCGCAGAAGGAAGAAGTAAAGAAAAGGAATACAGTAAATCTTATCAGGAAGCATTGAGAAATTCATTTGTTTCTTTTGAAGAGATGAGATATAATTTTAATGCAGAACTTGTAGTAAACAAACACGCCTCTAAAAATGAGTTAGCAACAAAAAATATTGCAGTAAAAGAGGCAGCAAAAATAGAGACCGCAACAATTGAAAAAACCACATCAAACGCAAACGCTGAGGTTGAAGTTGTTCCTTTTGTGGCAATTGATAAAACTTCCTTAGTAGAAGAATCGGTAAAAGTGCAAGAAAAGGAGTTTGTTAAAGAAGAATCTATAGCAAAATCTTATAGAAATAAAAACATTTCATTCTTTTTAATAGAGCAAAATAATAGTTTAGTTGCTTATGTTAAAGAGAGTTTTTCGTCTGGCTATCAAATGGGTGAAAAAATAGGTACCCTATTAAAAACATCTAGACCAAATTCATATCGTATTACATGGAGAGATGTTGATGGAAAGTCGCATGAAACTACTGGTTATTTTGATGAAGCTGGTAATTTAAAAATTGATATTGAAAAAGAAGGCAGTATTCAAGTAATAACTTTTAATGTTGAATAGTTATTTGTGTTTTTTGGCATAAACCAAACTAATTTGTTCAGCAATTTTTTCACCATCTATAGCTGCCGAAATTATACCTCCGGCATAACCCGCACCTTCTCCACAAGGGTATAATCCCTTTATTTGTACATGCTCTAGAGTTTGTTGGTCTCTAGGAATCCGTACAGGGGAAGAGGTTCTTGATTCAGGAGCATGAACAATGGCATCATTGGTTAAATACCCCTTCATTGTTCTTCCAAATTGTTCAAATCCATTTTGTAAGGTTTCGTAAATAAACGCAGGTAATACTGAGCCTAGCTCTACCGAAGTAGTTCCAGGTTGGTAGGAAGTTTTAGGAATATTATTTGATAATTTACCCTTAGTGAAATCGACAAGTCTTTGCGCAGGTACTTTTTGCGTTTTACCGGCTAAAAGCCAGGAGTTTTGCTCAATTTGCTTTTGAAATTCAACACCAGCTAAAGGGCCAAATTTTTTAAAAGGAGCAAAATCTTCTAATTTAAGTTCAACCACTATACCCGAATTGGAAGTAGGTTGATCTCTTTTTGAAGGAGACCAGCCGTTAGTTACAACTTCTCCAGGTGCCGTAGCGCATGGTGCGATAACGCCTCCGGGGCACATGCAAAAAGAATATACACCTCTACTTTTTACTTGCTTAACAATACTGTATGGTGCAGGTGGTAGGAAATCACCTCTTGTTTCGCAGTGGTATTGAATTTGATCAATTAATTGTTGTGCATGCTCAACCCTAACGC
>CAYPHN010000135.1:0-8622 GCA_964410265.1 uncultured Flavobacteriaceae bacterium
TCATTTATTATCTTCTTAAAACATATGGTTTATTTATTGAGAAATTATCAGTTAATGGTTGTGCAAAGTGAATGTCATCACCACTATTTTTTGCTACTGAAATTGCTAATATCTTTATTTTAGAATTATCTGGTAAGGTGATTTTATCCGCTTCACCGTCAATATCTATCTCATATTTGAACATATAAGAATATTCATAAGGTACATTAGCTGAAGGGTATCCAAAATGATGATGTGTTGCAAACCATGCAATATTATCATGATTTAGGTATGGATCTTCTACATCAAGTACAGTATATCCATCTTTATCAAATATCCTGTTATAATGCGAACCAATAAACCCTTTCCAATTTGCAATTTTCAAATTAGTTTTATTTTCATTAACTAGAAAATCACCATTGGTATCTTCAGTTGCAGCAGCTAAAATGTATATTTTATTATAATCACCAGAAGGCAATTCCAAATCTTGCCCTTTGCAGTTAACCACATTATTTTTAAAATTTTCGGTGCTTCCTAGCTTAAATTTTATGCCTTCACTTATCAATTCATTTGGTATCATCTCTGCGGGATAAGTTTCTACACTCCAATGGTAGGTGGGGTCAACTCGCCTTTTGGTAAAATCGCCATCCATCCGATAATCATCAAAACTCATTACATCTTCATCATAAGGAAGGTTAACCGTTGATTGATTAAGATTAAAATGCTTTTCAGATTTAAGTTTAACAGCGAAACTGCGAAGTGTATAATGTGACAAATTAAACGTAAGAGAGTCTCCAGATAGGTTTGCTTCGCCTATTCTCTGCTCTTGACCGTTTATCTCGTATGCATCGATAATATATGAAGGAAACTTCAAACTAACTTCTTTAATATCACTACCAGTAAGTTCATTAACCCTAACAATATAGTAATCACTATTTTCCGCTTTTTTAAGAGCCATTAATCCAACTTTTGGGGTACTAATACTCATGAATGAAAACACTTTCCCTAATTTACCTGCGTGTCTAGGAGATTCAAAGGCAAGTAATGGCTTATTTAAAAACTTAGCCTGCCATTGTGTTTCACTTCGTGACCAATCACCTGCGTGGCTATAAATACCATAAGTTATATCCTGTATTCCCCAATCTTGTGTGGTTTGGTATAACCAGGTTGGACATTTATCGGCACTAGGTGTAAATTGAAGTGTTAGACGTAATGTATTATTGTTAGGTTTATCCGACCCATATCTCGAGTCTTCCAAGATAGACACACCAAATTTACCAGATTTATCCGTAAGGTCTAACCACATTCTATGAGGGACTTCAAATTTAGTTTCATGGTTTGTATTTCGTTGAATTGTTCCAACCCCCATATTATATGTAGCATTTTCATTTTCTGCGTTAAAAGGAAAAGATGCTTTTAAACTTACCCCAGTAGATTGCCAATCAATTTTATTTTGAAACACAAGTCTTTTACCCGCTTTACCCGAAGAAAGGCTAACAATTTGAGTTATACCAGAACCCTCTCCCTCTCGATACACTTCAAATGCAACTCGCACAGGTCCATTTTCAACTATTTTAATGGATACGTTTTTATCCATATAGGCAAATGCCGGGTTTTTTCTATCATACCAATACATATTCCATGAAGGCTCTCTTTTAGGCTCCTCTTTCAAAAACTCCAATCGGGCAGGCTTAGAAAGAATTTCGCGATCTGTTTTTTTATCCAAGATACTTGAAACCTCTCCTCTGTCATTAAAATTAACTTTGTAGAATTCATTTTCCATGATATTTCCATTAATGGATAAAGATTTCGTATCTAATTTTGAAGGAGTAGAAGATGTACGAACATCATAAACTGCAACCCCCAATGATGGGACTTCTGCAATAAAAATAATTTTTACTTTGTTATCTTCTTTTGAAATAATCTGAGAAAGCACTTCTTTACCTTTGGTGTTATAAACTTTTAGGTAGGACGGAATTTTTTCGTATTCCAATTCAACCGTACAAATGTCTTCACGTTGTATTGCAACGGGATTGTAAATGGTTATTGCTCTTCCCTTTGTTTTTGTATTCAATTGAGACGAGACATAGCCTGCTGCACTTTTCAAAACGTTTGAGAACCCATTTTGTGCAATAAACTCATCATTCCATGAGAGATTATAGGCACTTGGAATTGCAGTTCCTGGTAATATATCATGCATTTGGCTTCCTAATACTAATTCCCATGCATTATTTAGTTTTTCAGATGGGTATCTTATTCCTTGAAGATAATTTGCCATTAACGCCATAGCCTCTGAAGCTTGTGCTAACTCTTCGTTTTTTCGATTCATTCTTTTCATAAATGTTTGAGAAGTTTGTGAACCGGCACTATGTTCTGTTAAAAATAAATCACCTGCAAAAGTGGGTAATTTGGCTTTTATTTCAGGGGTTATATCTTTAAAAATCTGATCAGAAGATGTTAATACTATTTTAATTTCACTTTCAGAGTTATTCATACTCTCTTCAAGGTTTACTAAATCCCTTTCACGAATTCCCCCTCCCATATCACCGGCACCATAGTATCTGTATCCAAACAAAATTCCATACTCTTCTTCATCTTTAGCCAAACGATTAACCCAATGCGGATCAACATCTATTCGAGGTAAAATATCACCGTCATAATCTGTAGCATCCAAAACAGAAACCAACCCCTTTCCATCGGGTCCGGTCCAAACTCCAATATTAAAAGGTAAAGGTAACGCAGCAGGAAAATTACTGCTTGCTGTTAATTTTTGAGTAGAAAAACCAATAAGTCCCGTATGATTTATTACGGAAGGAACACTTGCCACAAAGCCAAAACAGTCCGGTATCATGTAATCAACACTTTCTTTATTAAATTCTTTACGGAAATAATTATTACTAAATAAAACCTGTCGAATTATCGATTCGGATGAAGAAACATTTACTTCCGCCTCATCAACATTTGATCCTGCTACAAACCAACGTTCTTTTTCAACATACGTTTTTAGTTTTTTAAAAAGTTCAGGATAATATTCGTTCATTAACCGGTACCTGCGAGAACCCGTAAAATTAAATACGTAATCAGGATATTTTTCAAATAAATGAAAGTTTTCTGTCATTGTATTTTTTAGATACTCTGTTACTGTTGTTTTGTAATCCCATTCGTACTGAGAATCTAGATGAGTATAACCAATGGTATACAATACCTTTTCTGTCGAAATATCGTAATCAACCTGCTTGTTGGTATGCTGAGAAAATGCTAGTGCCTGAACTAACATTAATAATAAAAATATTGCTGCGTTTCTCATGATATAATATTTTAATTATCCAAAGCTTTTGTATCTTATAAATCTTCTAAGCGTAAAAGCATCAAAGTGCTAATACTTACTTGGTATTTATCAATAAGCGATGGCCTCTTTTTAGATGAATCACCTTTCCCTTTTAGTTTAAATGTATGTTGACCAGGTTCCAATTTAAAATTACCAAAATTATATTCCATAAAATTTCCACCAACACTAACCATATCTAGTATGGGGCCTGCCAATTGATTATCTATTAGAGGTTGATACAAACCTCCAAAAGGGCCTTTGGCTAAAACAGCAGAAATCTTATAATTACCTGCTTCTTTTACATCAAATTTAAACTCAATTTGAGCATCTGGTGTTTCCGGTGCAAAATGTACAGCTACCACTTCTTTCTTTACTTTATTAGGCAATGCTTTCATTTCTAAACTTGAAGCAATAAATATTTTGTAAGGTGCAATCCTTTTATTTGCATCAGGTAAGTCTGATTTTGAATAAGCAATTGGTGTTTGATACCAAAAAGCGACTGAGCTTATCCAATCTGCACGTTCAGACGAACTTGATATTTGGTCTCCATTTTCATTAATTTTACTGCCACGATGTTCTATAGTGAATTTTAATGATTTTTGAAATCGAATTGGATCTAAAATATGCCATCGATAGGCCGTTAATCGATCACCAGCTAATACACCTTCATATAAAGAAACTCCTTGAAATTGACCCGAAAATTCTCTAAAACCCCAAGCATCACCAAAATAATCTTCGGTTCCGGTTCCTTGTATAGACGGATGTTTTTCACCATCAATATAAAAGCGATCATCACCTTCACCAAACCATCCTGTTTGGACTTGCTGTACAGAGTACACCGTTCCTATATAATTTCCTTTACCTTCCGTATCTAATATAACATGATCTCCAGGTTTTGCGGGTGTTTGTTGCTTATAACGAGCATGGAAATATAAGACATCATCATCAAGCTTATCTACTTTTTCCCAATCTACATAATAGTAAAAATATGCTGGTCCATATCCATCAGATTCATTGGTTATAGTAATTTTTGCATGTTTTTTAAATGGCATTCTCCAGAAACATGTTCTTGATCGCCCATGTGATGAGATACTTACTGGTAAAGATTGAAAATCTTTTGTTGCTCCATGACCAAGACCAAAAAAATCGCCTAACGGTACTTCAACACTTGGTTTTTCGGCATTATCCCAATAAATTCTGATTACAAGTGCTCTTGCAGAAAATGGGTTAAGCGAAGCAGAAGTATTCCAAATATGTGTGATGATTCCTGGACCGTCCAAATCGGCAATAACAATGGTTTCTCCAGATGCAATCTCTTTAGAATCTCCATTTTCATCAAAATTAGGGTCTGTACTTGAAGACCGCATACTTCGACCATTGGATGCCTTTGTTAAATCGTTTAATAAGGAACTATTTTCTGTTTGTGCATTGAGGTGCGATATTATTGGTATCAAAAATAAAATTCCAAATAATACCTTTCGCCAAGTTTTTCTAATTATTACTGATTGTTTCATGTTTTTTTAATTTTTTAGTTAATTATCTATTTTTTTTATAAAAATGTACATACAGTGGCTTGAATTCATTTTAAACTATAATTTAATAGGATTTTTTTTCTGGATACTTTATAGATAAATTCGCTTTTCTTGTTTGTTGCTTTCTATTATTTTTTCTATTATAATCATATTATTTACAGCATCCTTTAAGTCTGTACGCACTTTATGGTCTTCCAGAATAGCCAATGAAAAATCATCAGCCTGTAATGTATATTGATCACATCTTTCAAATTCATATTCTTTTTTAACGTCATCTCTTATTAACCAAATCTTTACCGGTTTGTTTGGAGGAGGGTTAAATGGTGTTTCAAATTTAATACTCCCTTTCGTTCCAAAAATATGTACTTCCTGATTTTCAATCAATTGTGTTGCACTAAAAAAACTAGAACTACCGCGATCAAAATCAAGAATAACGGTTGATAAAATATCTACCTTAAACTTTGGATCATATTTTATTTGTGCCATAACACTTTTAGGTTCAGCATCAAACAAGAATCGAGATAAGGAAATTGGATAGCAACCAATGTCCATTAAACTCCCTCCCCCAAATTCTTTTTTATTTACAATACTTTTTGCATCATCATCAAAAAAAGAAAAAGAAGATTGGATTGTTTTTAATTCACCTATATCACCTTTATTGATCATTTTTTTGACCTTAATCCACTGTGGATGATATTTATACATAAACGCTTCCATTATTTTTAGATTCCGGTATTTTAACGACGCTTTTAATAATTTTTCGGCATCTGAGCTACTGAGGGCTATTGGTTTTTCAACGAGCACATGTTTACCTGCCTGCAAAGCTTTTATCGCCCATGCAACGTGTAAGTGATTTGGCAAAGGAATATATACTGCCTCAATATCTTTATTGTCTAATAATTTTTGATAGTCATCATAAAAACTCGGAATATCAAATTGTTTAGCAATCTTTCCTGACTTATTCTTATTTCTTGAAGCAATACCAATAATTTCACAATACTCACTTTTTAGCATTGCCGGTATTACATGCTTTACTGCAATTGTGGCTGTACTTAACACACCCCATTTTATTTTTATTTTCATAACAAGGGTTTAGTTTAATTGATAAATAGCTACGCCAAAAGGCATCTATTTATTTAAGAATTCTTCTTTTTAATTTTAATAACCCTATCATCAATTAACATATTGGATCTTCTTATTTTATTCCTAATTTTTTTTTATTTGTTCTAAAGAAAAACCCTTGGTCTCAGGTTTTCTATAAATTACCAAAAAAAGCTGGCCAACCATGCATATGGCGTAAAATGCAAAAGTATGCCTATCATCAATGGGTAAAAAATTCCTATGGCTTGACCTTCTGCCTATACCTTATTCATGAATATTTTACTTAGAAGATGTTCGCTAGATGCATTCATTTCTGATACCAAGGATGCTTTAATCTCTTCAATTTCCTCAGAAACGTTACCTCCGTCTGTTCCAAATTTTTCTAATACGAATTTTGCCTCTTCAAATCTGCTTATTGCAACCAACCAGCTCGGACTATTCGGATTTCAAAATAATATAATAAAAAACAGCGCTGCCGGTATTGCTTCAACAACAAACATCCTGCGCCATTCAAATATGCAAAGGGAGAAAACTTTATATTAAATTAATTTCCCCTTAAAAAGGTTATTTAAACCTTTCTCAAAAATATAAAGTTTTCAAAACCTAACATTTTATTTCTAAATATTTACTGGTTTGTTTTTGTTCAGCACAACAAATAAAAGAGCAAATAGTATTAGTCCAGCTGTACCCATAGCACCAATAATAATTGGGTCAATAGTACATTCAAGCCATGCATAATCTGGAGGTAGATCTCTAAAGAATGTGCCCCAAAGTATTACAATTACACTAAAAATAACGGAAGTAATTCCTTGTTTTTTACTAATTTTTACATTAAAAATTGCCAATAAGAACAAACCTAAAATTCCTCCTCCAAACACTCCTGAAATTTGCCACCATAAATCCAATGCACTTTTTGCATTGATCATTAAAACTGCAAAACCAATTCCCAATACACCCCAAACAACAGTTGTCAAACGTAAAAAATTTATACTACTTTTTTCAGATGGTTTTTTGTTAAAGTATTTTGTGTAATAATCTTCAAACAATACTGTGGCTGAACAATTTAAGGCAGAATCAATGGTACTCATGGATGCTGCTAGTATGGCTGCGATGATTAATCCTTTCATACCCACTGGTAACTCTGTTGCAATAAAATATGGAAATACTTGATCACCTTTTAAATCGGCAGGATTTAGTGTGTTTTCTGTTCCAGAATAAAATGCAAACAAGGCAGAACCTATATATAAGAAAATTATGGTAAGTGGTAAATACATCAACATGGCAATCCATACAGACCTTTTAGCTTGCTTTATATTAGATACTGATGCATATTTTTGCGTATAGTTTTGATCAGCCATTAAGTTTCTAATATTCTCCGAAAAGCCGTAAATTATCATTACCCAAACCGTTCTACTGCTCAATGACCAAGAAGTATCTCCTAGACTAAATTTATTAGCATCAATGGCATTTTGTATCAAGTACTCTGGTTCAGCAAATATTTTAGTTGTTAAAAGATATCCAACAAATAAAACACCTCCAATCATAATTATCGATTGCATAACATCTGTCCAGATTACAGCTTCCATACCTCCCATTAAAGTATAAATTATGGTTACCACTCCTATAATAACAATAATAGATCTTATATCAACATCAATAAAGGAGGTTAATAATAAAGACGATAAATACAATATAACGGCAGTTCTTCCTACCATAAACAATAAAAAAGAAAATGATGCATAAACCCTACCCCATTCACCTATTTTATCCTCCAGATACTTATATACTGAAATGATATTATTTTTTCTATAGTGTGGAATTACATATTTGGTTACAAACCAAGTTACTGGTAATGCTGTTAAGGCAAAAATGACTGGATGCCAATTAGAATCAAATGCTTTACCAGGAACTGCGATATATGAAACACTACTAGTATACGCACTCATAACTGCAATTCCGGCAGCCCATGCAGGGATACTTCTTCCGGCCACCATAAACTCTTCTGAAGTTTTAGTTTTTCTAAAGAAGTACACTCCCATCGCTACTAAAATCAGCCCATAAAGAATTAAAATTGCCGTATCTATTGCTCCCAGTTGGTAATTCATTTATTATAATTATTTAATTTATACTTTCGAATTCTTTAATATAATTTTTAATTCTTTTCCTTTCAGCGGTTTTAAATTTTCTTAGAGGTTGTGCCATATAATCATTGCATATACCCATTACAGAAAGTGCACATTTAGTGCCTTTAGTAATTCGTGATGCATGTTTTCCAACTTTATATATAGTTTCGTTGACTTTTACCACAATATCTCTAAGTCGTGTTATTTCCTTTAAATCGTTTTGCAAAGAAGCATTATATAAATCTACAAATAGTTTGGGAAAAAAATTTGCGCCTCCGGCAACAGACCCATGGCCTCCATATCTCATCGTTTCAGGTAAGTACAACTCGGTTCCAGCAATAATTGAAAATTCCTTATCAGACTTAAACTCTTCAATGAGTGAATATAAATAAGTCATATCTCCAGAACTATCTTTAATACCTATGGCACCTATATCTTTAATCTTAATAATTGTTTCCAGTGATAGGTGGATCTTGGTACAACTAGGCATATTATATATTAAAAAAGGTAGATCCAAATGTTTTACCAAATTTTCAAAATATTCTTGTATTTCTTCCTG
>CAYPHN010000135.1:8664-8912 GCA_964410265.1 uncultured Flavobacteriaceae bacterium
GCTCCCATTTCTTTAGAATAATTAGCTATATCAATAGAGCCTTCAAAAGAAGTATCTGTAATTCCCACCAAAACTGGAACCCTTCTATCAATATATTTACATGCCTTATTTATTAGCTTTTTTCTCAACTTATAACTCAAACTAGGACCTTCTCCATTAGTGCCAAGTAAGAAAATACCATGAACACCACCATCAATAAGGTGCTCAATTAGTTTTTTTAAACCTGGCTCATCTAATTCACCATTTTC
>CAYPHN010000136.1:0-8903 GCA_964410265.1 uncultured Flavobacteriaceae bacterium
TACTCATTTCATCGGTTGTCACATTTAAAGAATCCATAACAATAATCTGCTTTAGTTTTCTTTGCAATTTGTGTAGTGATTCCGTATCAATAATACTTAGGTTATTTTTAATTAAATATTCTTCTTTATACTGTTTTGATTTTGGTAAAAAGGACCATAAAAATAAGATCAATAAAATTAAACCAAAAACACCCAATATAATTCGATGTTTTTTTAACAAAGAATTTTCTTCTTCTTCTTCTTCTAAGGCAGTTGATAAATTTTTGATCGTATCATTTGCTTTATCAACTTCTTCGTAAATGTTTACTAAATTTTTATCTCTAACAAAAGGCATATAATTATTTTATTTTATAAATCGTTTGCATTAGCAATCAATTCAGCAATATCTAATACTTTAATTTCTGATTCTTTTTCTTTATTCTTTATTCCATCGGTCATCATGGTATTACAAAACGGACAACCAGTTGCAATAATGTTAGGGTTTACCTCTAAGGCTTCTTCTGTTCTCTCAATAAATATTTCTTTATCTCCTTTTTCGGCATCTTTAAACATTTGAGCCCCACCGGCTCCACAACATAAACCATTAGATTTGCACCTTTTCATCTCGATCAATTCCACCTCTAATTTACGAATTATTTCTCTAGGAGCTTCATAAACATTATTTGCTCTACCTAAATAACAAGGATCGTGGAAAGTAATGCGTTTACCTGCATATTTTCCTCCTTCAATAGTTATTTTTCCCTCTTCCAATAAAGCATTTATAAACTGCGTATGATGCATTACTTCGTAATTACCACCCAGTTCAGGATATTCATTTTTTATGGTATTATAACAATGCGGGCATGCTGTCACTATTTTTTTTACTTCATAAGCGTTTAACACTTCAATATTTGAAAAGGCTTGCATTTGAAACAAAAATTCATTTCCCGCTCTTTTTGCCGGGTCTCCAGAACAGCTTTCTTCAGTTCCTAAAACGGCAAATGACACCTTAGCCTGATGCAATATTTTAACCAAAGCTTTAGTGATTTTCTTTGCTCTATCATCAAAACTTCCTGCACAACCAACCCAAAATAAAACCTCTGGAGTCTTAGCTTCTGCCATCATTTCAGCCATTGTTGGTACTTTTATATTCATCATTTAATGATTTAAAAATTGAAAAATTAAAAGGTTATATAATTTATATTATATTCCTTTAATCTTTCAATCATTCAATTATTTATTTTTTAATTACTCTTCATCTTTCCAATTCAATCTATCCATTTGGTTGTATTGCCAAGGTGCACCGTTATTTTCAATATTGGTCATCATCATATTTAACTCTTGTGGTGCTGATGATTGTTCCATAACCAAGTACCTTCTTAAGTCTATAATAATTGATAAAGGGTCTATATTCACAGGGCACTCAGTAACACATGCGTTACAACTGGTACAGGCCCAAATTTCTTCGTTACTAATTGTTGTTAATAGCGATTTATTATCTCCTTTTTCTTTAAATTCCTCAACACTGGTTTCATCTATTATTTTACTTACTTCCTCTAATCTATCTCGAGTTTTCATCATAATAGCTCTCGGTGAAAGCTCTTTACCTGTTTGACTTGCAGGGCATACGGATGTGCACCTACCACATTCTGTACAGGTATAAGCATTCATCAACTGCACCCATGATAAATCTATAACATCATTAGCTCCAAATTTTTCTGGCAATTCACTATTATCACTTTCCGCAGGAGCGGCATAAGGATCAGCATCTGGGTCCATCATCATTTTCACCTCATCGGTAACAGATTGTAAATTGTCTATCTTACCTTGGACATTCAAATTTGCATACCAAGTATTTGGAAAAGCTAATAAAATATGTAAATGTTTTGAATAGTATAAATAATTCAAAAAGATAAATATTCCGGTAATATGTAACCACCAAGCACTTCTTTCTATATAAAATAGCACCAGTTCGTTTTGCGGCAAGAATTCTGCAATATACTGGCTAACAGGGAAACTACCTGCATTTACATAATGAATTGCTCCCATTTGCTGCAAACTATAATCTGCCGCATTCATAACTAAAAACAGCGACATCAATACCATTTCGAAATACAAAATGTTCAAGGCATCATTTTTGGGCCATGATGTCATTTCTTTGTTCCAAAATCTTGGAATTCTTAGAAGCATTCTTCTAATCCAAAAAACTATTACCGAAACCAATACTAAAAAAGCCAAAATTTCAAAAGAACCAATCAAGAAATCATAAAGGTCTCCTGCAATGGAAAACACACGATGCGTACCCAACAAGCCATCAATAATAATTTCTAAAACCTCAATATTGATAATGACAAAACCTATGTAAACAACTAAATGTAGCAAACCAGATACTGGCCTACGCACCATTTTAGATTGCCCTAAAGCAATGTTGATCATGTTTTTCCATCGCTCTGACGGATTATCACTTCTATCAACATCTTTACCCAATTTGATGTTTCTGATTAGTTTTTTAACATTTCTAGAAAAAAAACCAATCCCAACAAATAAGAGTATTGCAAAAAGAATATTTGGAATGTAAGACATGTAATTTTCTATCTATAAGTTACCTTTTAAAATTAATCTTTTTATGCTAAAATATTGAAGTAAATTTAAAAAAAAATAAAGTTTGTTAAACACTTTTTATCAGAAGTTATCAACTACTCTTTTATACTTTCTTCATATCGTTTTTCTTTTTTACCAAACATAGATATATGTACAAATCGTTTTGGGTGTAATTTTACTTCTCTTAATAATTCTTCCAGTTCCTTGGTTGCCCCTTCTAAATTATTGTATAATGCATCGTCTACCATTAATTTACCAATGGTACCATGACCACTTTTAATACTATCTAAAATAATACTAAAACTTTCTAGCGACTGTTTTAGCTTATGTAAGGTTGCTCCTATATCAGCCTTTTGTAAAGTATCGGTTATTTGGGTAAAGTTTTTCATGGCTATATTAGCATTACTTAAAATGCTATCCATCTTCAATTTATTATTTTCAATTATTGCATCGGTATTGGTTGCGATATTATCAAATTTACTAAGTGTTAAACTCAAACTTTGCAATGATTTTTTAATATTTTGTTGATTTTGAACACTCAAAACTTCGTTTAAGTTTTGCATCACAGAGTCTGTATTTACCACAAAACTTTCAACTTTTGATTGTAAAGGGGCGATTTGTTCATTGATCATACCTAATATACCTGAGTCTATTTCACCTTGCAAAGTGTCTCCGTCAATAGCATATTCTTCACCATCAATAGCCAATTGAATTTTTAATGATTTCCCACTTATAAAATCGGGACTATATATTTGCGCGACACTATTCTTTGAAAATTGAATATCATTGGTCATAAGAATATGTGCGACTAGTATTCCTTTTTTATAAGGATGAAAAGTGATTTTAACAACCTTACCTACTCGAAGTCCATTTATAGTCACAGGGCTTTTTGCAATTAAGCCTTGTACATTGCTATATTCGGCATAAAATATTCTTGTTTTTTCATATAGACTTTTATTTTTAATAAAATTAAAACCCCATATGGAAAGTGAAATTATGGCCAAAGCAATAATTCCTGTTTTAAGTTCTCTAGACACCTTCAAATTTTATGTTTTAAGTATAACAATATTACTAATTATTTTCGAGATGATTTTAATAATTCTGAAACAGATATTTTTTTTTCATTTTTATAAGCAATTACAAAGGCAGAAGGGAATCCTTTTTTTCTTACTTGTTTTTGAATTTCTAATATCTTATCATAATTGGAGGTCAATCCATAATAATATTTATAATGACTTCCTAATTTAGCTCTTGTAACGTCTTTCAAACCTTTAAAATTATAGGCTTTAAGCTCAACTTTATTTGAACTTGAAGCTATCTGAACTTTAAAATCAACATCTTTAAATACCCTAGCTTTTTCTTTTTCAACTTTAGGTTCTGGTCTTACTTCTACAACCACATTTTCATCTAAATTCTTTTTATATTCTACAATTGCTTTGTAAATAGATCTTGCTATTCCTTTTTGCCCCTCCTTTGAGTTTAAATATGCACCCTCCTTCTTGTTAGTCAAAAACCCTGCTTCAACATATACACTAGGCATAAAAGTATTTCTTAACACTAAAAAACCAGCTTGCTTTACCAATCTATCCTTTCTATTTAAATTGTTTACAAAATTCTTTTGAAGAAGACTTGCCATAATTAAACTTTGATCTAAAAACTCTTCTTGCATTAGTGTTAAACCTATAACAGACTCTGGGGAGTTAGGATCAAAACCTTCATACCTAGTTTCGTAATTATCTTCCATTAAAATAACTGAATTCTCTCTTTTTGCAATTTCAAAATTCCTTTTATTTTCATGTAATCCTAAAACAAAGGTACTTACACCATAAGCTTCCGCCTTTGTAAAAGCATCACAATGAACAGAGATAAAAAGATCAGCTTTTTCTCTTTGAGCAATATTTCCTCTTTCGTCTAGCTCAATAAAAGTATCGTCATCTCGGGTATAAATTACTTTGATGTCTTTATTTTTTTCTAAAAATTTTCCTGTAGTCAAAACTATTTTAAGTGCGATATCTTTTTCAAGATAGTTATTCCCTAAGTTTCCAGGATCTTTACCTCCATGCCCCGCATCTAAAACTACTTTAAATTTTTTCTGGGCATTGATATCTAAGTTTGTATTGATGATACAAAATAAACTTAATATGAAAAGAAAATGCTGGGAGAAAGTATTTCTTGTTTTCAATATTTTCATTTTTAAAACGCTATTAGTTTTCTTATTTTTAATGAATGCCACTTAAAAAATATATGTAAGTTTGTAAATTAAAAATTAGGTCATTTTTTTACAAAAATACTATTTATAGCGTTGTATACAAATTTAAGATACATAGTTTTCTTCTTAATATTTTTTTGTTTTGGAATTAATTCGAGTTTTGCTCAAATTGATAAAAATGAAACTAATAGTAATACACCAAATACTCCATTAGATAGTCTAAAGATTATTAAGAAAATAGATTTAAATCTTTCTCAAAAAGACACTACCAAAACAGATAGTGTGAAGATTACCCCTGAATTTTTAGAAGACAACATTAGACACAAGGCGAAAGACTATATATCAAATGACTTTATAAATCAAACCGCTGAATTGTACAACGAAGCTGAATTATACTATCAAGATATTGAACTTAAGGCTGGTAAAATTATTATTGATTATAAAAATAGCCTTGCCTATGCAACAGGTATTTACGATACCTTAGGAGAATATATACAAAGACCCGAATTTAAACAAGGAACTCAACAATCTGTTCAAGATTCATTGATTTACAATTTCGAAAGTGAAAAAGCGATAATTTATAACTCAAGATCTGAACAACAAGGGCTTTTCATTACAGGAGATATAACTAAAAAAGAAAATGATAGTACTTTTTATATCAACAAAGCTAAATTTACTACTTCTGAAAAAGAAAAGCCCGATTATTATATACAAACCTCTAATATAAAAGTTGTACCCAACAGTAAAATTGTTGGTGGATTTAGCAATTTAGTTATTGCCGATGTTCCCACACCTTTAATTTTACCTTTTTTTTATGCCCCCATTACCAAAGGAAGAGCCTCTGGATTTTTAATTCCAACCTGGGGTGAAAATAATAACCAAGGTTTTTTCTTGCAAAATGGAGGTTACTATTTTGCCATAAACGATTATGTTGACTTAGCAGTTCTAGCCGATATTTACACCAATGGTAGTTGGGGTATTAGAACAGAATCTAATTATTCATTGCGATATAAGTTCACAGGTAATTTTAGTTTTCGTTATGAAAATTTGATCAATAGCGAAAGAGGATTTCCTGATTTTAGCAAATCAACTAACTTTTTTGTTCGGTGGTCACACAGCCAATCTTCTCAATCTAACCCTAATTCGCGTTTTTCAGCATCGGTGAATTTTGGTAGTAGTAATTTTTTTACAGAGTCAATAAATGAATTGAGTTCCCCTGACTATTTAGTAAATACCTTTAATTCATCTGTAAACTATTTTAAGAAGTTCGTTGACACTCCTTTTAATATGAACGCCTCTTTTACACATACTCAAAATACCAATACCGAAATGATTGATATGAATTTGCCTTCATTAACAGTAAATATGGATCGAATTTATCCTTTTGCTCCCAAAGTAGGTGCTAAAAAAAACCCAATTCAAAATCTTGGCCTTACGTATGCCATGACCGCTCAAAATACAATTTCAACAACTGATGAAGAATTTGGTAAGCCTGAAATGTTTAAAAATGCCAAGTCGGGAATTAAACAAGACGCCGCTTTTGGAACCAGCATGAAAATATTTAAATATATTACCATTTCTCCTAATGCCAATTACAAAGAAGTTTGGGATTTTAAAACTATTGACATAAACTGGAATGATGATTTAGAAGATATAGTTACCGATACCATCAATGGTTTTGATTCCTATAGAGAATATAATGCAAATGTATCTGCTTCTACAACCTTTTATGGTATGGTTAATTTTAAAAAGGGTCGATTACAAGCATTGCGCCATGTTGTAAGACCATCAATATCCTATAACTACCGACCAGATTTTAATCAATATTACGATGAGTATCAAGCCAGTTTAGACCCTAGAGATCTTAAGGAGTTTTCAAGATTTCAAAATGGCGTTTATGGAGCTCCTTCAATGGGCTTGAATAGTAGTGTTAGTTTTTCTGTCAACAATACTCTTGAGGCAAAAATTGCTTCAAAAGATGATGATAATGATTATGATGAAGATGAAGAAAAATTTACCAAGTTAAATATATTAAATAATTTAAATTTTTCCACCAATTACAATATGGCACTTGATTCTATGCAATGGAGTTCAGTAAGAATGAATGCGGGTACTGTACTTTTAAAAAACAAATTAAATATTAATCTAATTGCAATAATGGATCCGTATGCCATTAATGCAAACGGCTCAAGAATTAATAAATTCAACATAAATAATGGCGGTAGTTTATTTAGACTAACTAATGCTAATTTGTCTTCAAATTACTCGATTTCTAGCAAGGATTTTGGTGAAAATAAAGATAGTAACTCTGGAAATACTGGAAATAGAAATTCAACAGGCGATAATTTATTTGGTGAAAGCCTCACTTACAAAGAACAAAATTTAAATAAAGAAGATGAATCTAAGGTTGCAAAACTCTATCATGCTACTATGCCGTGGGATATTCGCTTGAGATATGCATTAACCTACAGCAATGCCAGAGCTGAAAATAGGATTTCAGCAAATTCCTTACAGGTTTCTGGTAATTTAGAGTTTTCACCCAAATGGCGGGTTGGAATATCTTCAGGTTATGATTTTGAAAATAAAGGCATTACCTATACGCAACTTCGTTTTGAACGTGATCTTGATAGTTGGCGTTTTACCTTTAACTGGATTCCCATTGGTGACAGAGCTACTTATTATTTCTTTATTGGGATAAAATCATCCGCTTTAAGCGATATCAAATATGATCAAAGACGCGTACCTGATAGAAGACTTTTTTAATATACTCAATACACTTAGCTTTTCGGAAATTATGACGAATTTATTTTTGCCTGTAACTCCGTTAAATTTTTAAACCGTAACTACGGCTATGCTTGAAAATTTTACCTTGTTACAAACAAAAATAAATTCGTCATAATTTCCGAAAAGCTAAGTGTATTGAGTATATATGTAAATTTACCAGTAACAATTCTAATTTAAAACCTCACTTATGAAAAAAATAATAGAAACTAAAGACGCTCCTGCACCAATAGGCCCATATAGTCAGGCAGTATTGATCAACAATACTTTGTATACTTCTGGTCAGATTGCAATCAACCCCTTAACTGGTGAATTGAAGACAAACACTATAGAGGCTGAAACTAAACAAGTTATGGATAATATAAAAGCTATTCTAACTGCCGCAGAAATGAATTTTGACAACGTAATTAAAAGCTCTATTTTTATAAGTAACATGAACGATTTTGGCACTATAAATAGCATTTATGGTTCTTATTTTAAAGAAGAAATTGCGCCTGCAAGAGAAACGGTAGAAGTAGCCAAATTACCAAAAAATGTAAATGTTGAAATTTCTGTTATTGCTATAAAGTAAGAATCTATAAATCAAACAAATACATAAACACAACGAACTATTGATGATGATAAATTGACATTAATTATCACTTGCATGTTGTTTCGCAAGATTTAAAATAGGATGTCGAACTATTTTGCCAAATTGCAAATTGTACTCATTTAAAACATCTACAATTTCATCATGTAAAAAATGTGCAATAGAACCTACGAAATAGATAGGTGTTGTTTTGCTTTCATCAAATTGTAAAATTTGATTTTCAACAAATGATCGCAATCCGATTTTGATAATATTTTGCGCGTAATCGCTACTTTTATTCTCTATTAAAAATCTACCTATTTGTGCTAAATAAGTATTGGGATTCTCATTTTTATACAATTGTTCTTTAATTTCATCGGCGCTTAAATCATAAGAATTTGCAAATTTATTCGCATAATCTAATGGCATTTTATTATAATAAAAATCTCTAAGCAATTGTTTTCCATAATAATTACCACTGGCATCATCCATAACAATATAACCCAAAGAAACAATTTTTTGATGTGTTTTTGCTCCATCAAAATAGCTACAGTTAGAACCTGTTCCTAAAATACAAACAACTGCAGGCTCACTTGTTTGTAAGCATTTTACTGCTGCAATAGTATCTTCAAAAATATTCACTTCAGCATTATCAAAAATTTCATTAAAAATTTCATACAAATATTTACGTGCTGTGGCAGTACCACAACCAGCACCGTAAAAAAATATTTTCTTAACCTTATCTTTTATTTCATACAATTCACT
>CAYPHN010000137.1:0-8827 GCA_964410265.1 uncultured Flavobacteriaceae bacterium
CGGGCTACAATGTTCATATTTACTACTATTTCGGCTATTATTTTTATACTTTGTTACCACACGTTATTCTTTATTTCGTACCAAATATTCTTTTCATATTCAGGATAATTAGTCAATTCAGGATGATTGAACTCCCCTTTTTTAGTCATTCCTATTTTTTTCATCACGTTTTCAGATTTTCGATTATTTATTGTACATATTGAAAAAATCTTGTTCATTTTCAGTTCGTTAAAAGCGTACTCCAAACATCTTTTTGCTCCCTCAGTTGCGTATCCTTTTCCCCAAGCAGTCTTTTTCAAACGCCATCCAATATCAGTCGCTGGACTAAATTCCGTTTTATACGTTTGATATGCTAATCCAATAAACCCAATTAATTCACTTGTTTCTAAAATATCAGTTGCAAAATAAGTGTATTCTCTCTCATCATAATGCTTTTTTAGCCGTTCCATTAGATTTTCCGTTTCTTTTTCACTTAATGTGCTTGGGAAATGTTCCATTACTTCTGGGTCAGAGTTGATTTCAGTCAATTCTTTCAAATCATTATTTGTCCAATTACGAAACCCTAATCTTTCCGATTTAAATATGTATTCGTTATTTTCCAATTTTCGTCATTTTTTTTATGTGTGGTAACGGTTTGGCTATGCTTAGTTGCGACAATTTAGGACTTAATTTTATAAGTACAAAACCAACTTGGAAAAATCGGAGACTTTTCCAAAGTAGGACAGAACTTAGCAATTAAGTATAGCCGTTGTTGTGTGGTCGTACTTACTTGTCTTTGAGGTTGTTCAGTATTTCTATTAATTTGTAAATTGTCGAGCTTGGATTTTTATATTCAGTTAATTTTTTAGCTCTTTTTACAGCATCATCTCTTTTCAAATTTAATTTTTCTTTTAGCTTATTGTCAATTAGGCCTTTTTTATAAGTTCTATTTCTGTTCTTTAATTCTTTTAAACAGTACGCATTATCCGTATTAGCTGTTTGATTTTTATAATGTAGCAAAAACCATAACTCAATACTTGGGTTTGAAACTAAAAGGATGGAATTATCAATTTTTTTTAGTTTCTGAAGTATGTTCGGTACATCTAAATCATATAACAAAAAATTCATATCCTTTTCATCCGTGGGCTTGTCTTTTTTGTAATTATTTATGTATTCAGCTGTTATTTTATTACCACTAATTTTTGGGCGTATATGAATTGAAGGAATCCTATACTTTGTTTTCAAAAAATTAATATAAGACACTTCTGTTTCCCCTTCACAGAAAATGAATAGAGTTGGGTTAATTTTCTTCCCTCTTGATTTTCTTCTTCTGCTACTCATTTATAAATTCAATTAGTTTTTCTTTCGAATCATCAATAATTGGAATTGAGTCAAAACGACCTTGTAAATAAGCTTTTTCTACATCCATAGTGTCTCTAAAGTCACTATAGTCATAGAGAGAATATAAGTCTGAGCCACCATCAATTTTCTTGTTGACAAACCATATCTGGTCTTTTCTAAGCTTATTCAAATCCAAGAGATTCGTATTGTGAGTTGAAAAAATTAATTGTGATTGATTACTTGCATTGAAAATTTCGATAATATATTCAATTATTTTTGGATGTAAGCTATCTTCAATTTCATCTATTAAAAGAACTTTATTATTCTTTACTACATCAAGAATTGTTAACATAATAAAAAATAATTTCCTTGTACCTTCAGATTCCTCACTTAAAAAGTCAAATGCTACTTTAGGTGAATACTTATGATAGGTCTTTATTTCAAGACTTTCCATTATTGTTTCATCAAAAGTAGCTTCTTCAGTATCCAAATTTACACGTAAATTTTTCCCTTTTTCTTTTCGTAAGGTTTGCTTAAAATCAATAATATCACTATCAGCTAACTGTAGGGCTTTCAACAATTGATGTTTATAGGTTTTTATTAAATTATCTGCATTTCTCGTGCTATATGATAAGTAATTTAATATAAATTTTTGATGGAAAAAATTGAAAATAATTTTTGGAATATCCCTATCCATTTGACTTGCCCTTGAAATAAATAATGTTTTATTAGAAGTGCTTTGAGCTACATCAAATGGTCTTTTGATTACAGATGTTCCAAAAGAGTATTTTTCTTTTTTTGTTTTTCCTGCTTTTTCGTTTCTTTCAAAAACTTTAGCTTTTCTCCCATTTGGATAATAATAAAGACTTTCTGTAAAGATTTCAGTATTATTTAAAGAAAAGGAGTACTTGTATTCTATGTTGTTTTCGACAAATCTTATAAAATATGTACTTGGTTTATTTGTAAAACCTTTGAATTTGAATTTCTTAAAATTGAAAAGTGTATTTTCGTTATGTCTATGAGATTCATAGACCATAGCATTACAGAATCTAATTGTTTTAATAATATTACTTTTCCCAGAAGCATTTGCTCCGTAAATAGCTATTGTTTTTAAAACATCTATATCATCATAATGAAAGACATTATTTGATAAAAGCTTAGATTTTGCAGTTTTGATGTTTCCAGCTCTCAAATCTAAAACTACTTCCTCATTAATAGAGAAAAAATTACTCAAACGAATCTCTAAAACCATTTTATATGTTTAATATGTAATTATTTTACAAATATACGTATTAAAAATTAATTTAATCTTTTTTAGCTAAATTTTAAAAGATTGCTTTGTTAATATTTAGAGTGAAGTCGGTGATTTTTGTATGCCACACAACGGTTTGGCTATGCTTAGTTGCGACAATTTAGGACTTAATTTTATAAGTACAAAACCAACTTGGAAAAATCGGAGACTTTTCCAAAGTAGGACAGAACTTAGCAATTAAGTATAGCCGTTGTTGTGTGGTCGTACTTACTTGTCTTTGAGGTTGTTCAGTATTTCTATTAATTTGTAAATTGTCGAGCTTGGATTTTTATATTCAGTTAATTTTTTAGCTCTTTTTACAGCATCATCTCTTTTCAAATTTAATTTTTCTTTTAGCTTATTGTCAATTAGGCCTTTTTTATAAGTTCTATTTCTGTTCTTTAATTCTTTTAAACAGTACGCATTATCCGTATTAGCTGTTTGATTTTTATAATGTAGCAAAAACCATAACTCAATACTTGGGTTTGAAACTAAAAGGATGGAATTATCAATTTTTTTTAGTTTCTGAAGTATGTTCGGTACATCTAAATCATATAACAAAAAATTCATATCCTTTTCATCCGTGGGCTTGTCTTTTTTGTAATTATTTATGTATTCAGCTGTTATTTTATTACCACTAATTTTTGGGCGTATATGAATTGAAGGAATCCTATACTTTGTTTTCAAAAAATTAATATAAGACACTTCTGTTTCCCCTTCACAGAAAATGAATAGAGTTGGGTTAATTTTCTTCCCTCTTGATTTTCTTCTTCTGCTACTCATTTATAAATTCAATTAGTTTTTCTTTCGAATCATCAATAATTGGAATTGAGTCAAAACGACCTTGTAAATAAGCTTTTTCTACATCCATAGTGTCTCTAAAGTCACTATAGTCATAGAGAGAATATAAGTCTGAGCCACCATCAATTTTCTTGTTGACAAACCATATCTGGTCTTTTCTAAGCTTATTCAAATCCAAGAGATTCGTATTGTGAGTTGAAAAAATTAATTGTGATTGATTACTTGCATTGAAAATTTCGATAATATATTCAATTATTTTTGGATGTAAGCTATCTTCAATTTCATCTATTAAAAGAACTTTATTATTCTTTACTACATCAAGAATTGTTAACATAATAAAAAATAATTTCCTTGTACCTTCAGATTCCTCACTTAAAAAGTCAAATGCTACTTTAGGTGAATACTTATGATAGGTCTTTATTTCAAGACTTTCCATTATTGTTTCATCAAAAGTAGCTTCTTCAGTATCCAAATTTACACGTAAATTTTTCCCTTTTTCTTTTCGTAAGGTTTGCTTAAAATCAATAATATCACTATCAGCTAACTGTAGGGCTTTCAACAATTGATGTTTATAGGTTTTTATTAAATTATCTGCATTTCTCGTGCTATATGATAAGTAATTTAATATAAATTTTTGATGGAAAAAATTGAAAATAATTTTTGGAATATCCCTATCCATTTGACTTGCCCTTGAAATAAATAATGTTTTATTAGAAGTGCTTTGAGCTACATCAAATGGTCTTTTGATTACAGATGTTCCAAAAGAGTATTTTTCTTTTTTTGTTTTTCCTGCTTTTTCGTTTCTTTCAAAAACTTTAGCTTTTCTCCCATTTGGATAATAATAAAGACTTTCTGTAAAGATTTCAGTATTATTTAAAGAAAAGGAGTACTTGTATTCTATGTTGTTTTCGACAAATCTTATAAAATATGTACTTGGTTTATTTGTAAAACCTTTGAATTTGAATTTCTTAAAATTGAAAAGTGTATTTTCGTTATGTCTATGAGATTCATAGACCATAGCATTACAGAATCTAATTGTTTTAATAATATTACTTTTCCCAGAAGCATTTGCTCCGTAAATAGCTATTGTTTTTAAAACATCTATATCATCATAATGAAAGACATTATTTGATAAAAGCTTAGATTTTGCAGTTTTGATGTTTCCAGCTCTCAAATCTAAAACTACTTCCTCATTAATAGAGAAAAAATTACTCAAACGAATCTCTAAAACCATTTTATATGTTTAATATGTAATTATTTTACAAATATACGTATTAAAAATTAATTTAATCTTTTTTAGCTAAATTTTAAAAGATTGCTTTGTTAATATTTAGAGTGAAGTCGGTGATTTTTGTATGCCACACAACGTAGGAATATAGTTAATATTAACTATATTCCTATTATGTCGCTAAGGTAGTAAATCCTTTAGGTTATTAAAAGTATTCATAGCAACATGCGTGTATATCTCGGTTGTTTTGGTAGAATTATGTCCCAATAACAATTGAATATGTCTTAAATCAGTACCGCTTTCTAATAAATGCGTTGCAAAACTATGCCTAAGCATATGTGGCGTAACACGTTGTTTAATATTAGCCTTTTTAGCAGTATTTACAACAATACTCAATATACTTGAAGGGCTGTATTTTTTGCCAGAATTTGGATTTTCAAATAAATAAACCTTCGGATTGTAGATTTTATAATAAACTCTTAAATCATTTAAAACACTTTTGTTTAATACCGAATAACGGTCTTTATTCCCTTTTGCTTGTATTATTTTTATCAGCATTCTTTTACCGTCTATATCCTCTAGTTTAAGATTTAACAATTCACTTCTTCTCAAACCAGCCGAATATAATAAGCTTACAATACATTTATGTTTGATATTATTGATTTGTTCTATTATCGAAAGAATTTCTTCTTTAGAAAGCACATTAGGCAACTTAAATTCCTTAATAGGTCTTTCGATTTCATAAAATCGATTTGGCATTCCTAACACAATTTCAAAATAAAACTTAATAGCATTGATAGTTTGATTGATATATGAATTCGATCGTTTCTCTTGAATTAATAACTGAAGGTAATCTCTGATATCATTTTCATTGATAGTTATCAACTCAACATCTTTATAATGATTTATGAATTTTTCAAAACAAAAAACATAACTCTTAACCGTACTATTTGCATACTTTTTAAGTTCTAATTTTTTTAAATATACTTCCGGACATTGCCTGTACTCATCTTTTAGAACACGTTTTCTAAACCAAGTCACATCAACCTTCTCATTGCCATGATTAAGAACTTTATCCTTAAAAAAATAATTACAATTTATCCAAGCCACACCTCTAAATGTATTGAAAATCAAATTTTGATTAGATTTAGTATTTAAAATATAGGGCATCTTAAACTCATTACTCCATTTAGGTAAGGGCAATCCTCTAACTAGAGCTTGAATAACCTTGTCTGTATTAAATTGTAATCCAATACATTGTTGTCTCTTAATTAAAAGGTGCTTAAGGGTAATAGACTTATTCATTTGTACTTGTTTTTTTTTAAAATTTACTAAAAACTATTCATGTATCAATGCATTAATCGAATATTATCCGTATAATGTACTGATAAATATTGCCTTAAATGAAAATTCAAAAATTTTGTCTGTCTTGCAACGAAGAATTAGAGGGTAGATCAGATAAGAAGTTTTGTGACCCTTATTGTAAAAGTGCCTACCACTATAAACAGTCACAAGAACAAGAACCCAAGTTTTTTAATAAAGTAAATAACCAACTAAAATTGAATAGAAAAATTCTTAAACAATATAACAAATCAGGAAAAGCCACAGTACGATCTGAAAAAATTATAGAATTAGGTTTCAACCCTAATTTTTTTACCCATTATTGGAAAAATAAAAAGGGTGATGTTTATTTATTCGTCTATGAGTATGGA
The DNA here is from genome assembly GCA_964410265.1 of uncultured Flavobacteriaceae bacterium. Classification (GTDB taxonomy): domain Bacteria; phylum Bacteroidota; class Bacteroidia; order Flavobacteriales; family Flavobacteriaceae; genus Lutimonas. Next base: position 6,353 of record CAYPHN010000137.1, read on the forward strand.
TTCTTAAAAAGACGTGAAAATGATAGAGAAAAATTTATTTTAATTCAATGGCAAGATTATATGAACAAAGGTAAATTTGAAAAATGAAAATTCCTACGCTTAAAAACTGACAGATTTTTCTGGCGTAGAAATCTGATTGTTAAAATATTTATCGGTTAAATTTCAGTTTAAAACCAAGCATAAATTTAATACATTATCTCCTTTTTTGCACCTCAATTCGTAGATAATTAAATATTTTCTATCTTTTTAAAAATAATAGGATAAACCTAGATATATATTTGATGGATTCAAATTAAAATAGAATGAATTTGATTTCGACTTTCTCAAATCATTATCAAGCTCAGATTTTGAAGATTGATATCTTAATGTTCCAAATTTACCTTCTAAAGCAAAATGTTCAGATAAAAAATAAGTTATACCAGGTCTAATACCAATAAAGACACTATTTGTTGTAGTGTTAGTAGTTCTAATATCATCGAAATTCCATCTATTATCTTCCTCTTTTAAGTTTGAATAACCCAGTTCTCCTAGAAAAATCAAAGCGAAATTACCCTTTAATGGAATGAATTTTTTTACAAATGCATTAACACTATATTTATTTGAATTTCTAGATTGACCATTGTCAGAGCCAGTATCAATATATTCAGCATTATAATCGCTATAGCCATAACCAATACCTATTCCAATGATTAGATTATCTTTAATGGTGTAACCAACACTTGGGTAAAATGAAAGATTCGTTCGATCACTACCACCTATATAAAATTCATCATCTAAATCTGATTTCGTTGTATAAATTGAAACAGATCCATCAATATTCCACGTTCCTTTTTCAATACTTAATCTTTTCTCTTTTTCTTGACCAAAGCTAATTGCGAATGCACATAAAAATGCGATAATAATTAATTTTTTCATTTTTTTTAATTTTAGAATAAGTTAATTAATTTACAATTTCTATGCCAAAAGTTAAAACCATTTATTAAAATGATTCTAAATTTTATTTCAGGATTTTTTAGAACATTTAAAGGTAACATGTTTTGGATATATCAAAGATGTAGCGTTTTTCTTGTTCAGACTTACTAAAGTATATGTATAATATACTAGTCCCCAAAAAATAATACTTGATCCATTTAAAACCGTATCACGTTAGCACGTGATTGCATTTTTTAGTTTAATTTCTTACCCTAAAAGCAAGAATATGGATTAACTTCATTGATCCCAGGTTGACCGCGACTGCAAATCAAAATCCCAATCACGTTAGCACGTGATATTATTTTTTAATTTAATTTCTTACCCTAAAAGCAAGCATATGGATTAACTTCGCTGATCCCAGGTTGACCTCGACTGCAAATCAAAATCCCAATCACGTTAGCACGTGATATTATTTTTTAATTTAATTTCTTACCCTAAAAGCAAGCTTTTGGTAAGAAATTAAACTAAAAAATCCGTACTATAGTACGGATTTTAATTGATGTGGGCAATGAGGGATTCGAACCCCCGACCCTCTCGGTGTAAACGAGATGCTCTGAACCAACTGAGCTAATTGCCCTAAGCGGTTGCAAATATACTTGAGTTTTTCAATTTGACAAACATTTTTAATTAAAATTTTATTTTTATTTTATGCAAAATATTATCGTTTTGATAATGAAGGAACATTTAAATATATATCATCTTTATGACCTGTAACCGCTAAGCCAAAAGTACCAATAAACTTTTCTCTATTATTCTTATTTGGTATAAAAACTTTGAGTAATTCTTCATTTTTTTTCAAAGCCTTTTCTAATTCCGTTAACGATTTAACAACATACATTTCAACGAATTCTCTACTATCTTTTCCCCAAAAATGTCTATAAGGAAAATACCCTTTTATAAAATCATTTTTAAAAATTATTTGATTGACATACGACTGGTAATTTGTATAAGAATCTTTATTTTCATTATCGGATAAAATGTTTGTGTCTACATAAAAAACCATTGGCTTATTATAAACTTTACTTTCTTGAACTGATAATTCTTTTGATAAATTTGATGTGAGATATATTTCATCCGAGTGTAAGTTTTTATAAAATCCATTTTGCTTTTCAAAAAACAATTTTCTTTCTTCTTCGTTTGGCCAAGCCTTTTTAATCAACCCTTCTCTCACTGCATTAACATATTGAATATCAGCCCAGGTTTTAAACACATTGATAACTTTAATTTCCCTTAAATCTTTTGAAAAATAGCTAATCAATACTTCATGTTTTAAAATAACATCAATTTTGCTAGTTACTTTGTCAAAATATTCCTTTTCATGTGCCTTCCAAACTTCAAAATTTACCCCATCAGCTCCATGTAACGTAGTAATAGTAATATATTTTGGCTCATAATCAACAGTTCTATCTTGCGAGAAAGATGTGGTATAAATCAATAAGAAAGTAACAGTAATGATAAATGAAGTAAATTTATTTTTCATAAGAGTGATTTTATTTTTATTAT
>CAYPHN010000138.1:0-8827 GCA_964410265.1 uncultured Flavobacteriaceae bacterium
CTTAAGTTGTTTGACCTATGAAGCCCAGCGCTCTTGGCGCAGGGTAGTTCACAAGCCAAAGCAAATAAAATTTATGGAGTTTTAAAATTTTAATCGAAAAGAATTATACTACTTTTCAATATGTTTTTTAGAAAATCAAAAAAATAAAATTCCGTTAATGGTGCGGTACGTGTTTTTGTAATTATTAACTTGTAATTACAAGTTAATTTACTATATTTGAGAATTGAAAAATTTAACGTATTTCAAAAAGCAGGAAACACTAAATAGCAGTCGTTTCTATTTATCTATTGAATTTATTATCAGCTGTAATAACCTAATTGAACTTTAAAATAGAATATGCAAAATCCGATTCAGTTATATTGTAAAGTAGGATTTGTGTCATTTATGCTTTGGCCTGAGTTTGCTAGTGGTGAACATCGAGATCACAGTAAAATAAGTGCAATATTAGATGATTCCTTTTTTGATGCCATTGAAATTACACGAATCAATGATTTACTTGAACGAAAAAAAGTTTCAAATCAAATTAGCAAAAAAAGTATGTCTGTTGGATTTGGTTCCTATCCAGTTACGTTATCTCAAAACTTAGATATTAATCATCTTAATGAAACGGAAAGGCTAAAGGCAGTAAATGCATTGATTAAAATTATACCACAAGCTTATGATTTAAAAGCCAAAGGCTTTGGATTGTTAAGTGGTAAAATGATTGTCAAAGATAAAAAAGAAGAGGCTATGAATAGGTTAGTTAAATCTCTTATAGAAATTGCTGATGCTTTAAAAGCGCAAGGAAATATCCCTTTAGTTTTAGAAACATTTGATTCTTTAGATTATGCCAAAAATGCTTTGATAGGTAGTACAAAAGATGCTGTAGAAATTGCCAAAAGAGTACGCATTAAGCATCCAAGTTTTGGATTATTACTAGATCTAAGCCATTTACCATTAATTGGAGAATCTTCTAAAGAAGCTATTTATTTAGCAAAAGATTATTTGGTTCATGCGCATATAGGTAACTGTATAATGAATAAACCAAATCACCCTATGAATGGGGATAAACATCCTCCATTAGAAGATCCAGATGGTGAAAATGGTGTTGAAGAGCTAGCAGATTTTCTGCAACATTTATTAGATGTTGGTTTTCTCAATAAAGAAACAAGACCTTTTTTAAGCTTTGAAGTTTGCTGTTATAAAGACTGGACTCCAGAAAGAGTATTAAATCAATCTAAAGATGTTTTAAAAAGAGCTTGGCAACAAGTTAAAGAGCCAAATTATTAAAAGTATTAAAATGAAAAAATTATTAAAAATGCAACCTTTAACTCTTATTTTAAGTGTTGTGTTATTTATTTCCTGTACTTCTAAAACATCTAAAGAAGCATCCACAAAACAATCTGAACCTATTGTAGAAAAAATAAACAATACACCGCATATGGTAAAAATAAAAGGAGGATATTTCGAAATGGGTTCAACCGTAAAAGAAGCAGATGAAGACGAATATCCAGTGCATAAAGTTTTTGTAGATGATTTTGAAATAGATGTTTATGAAGCAACGCAACGAGAGTTTAAAGAAATATTGGGAGACAGTGTGAAATTCCTAAAAGATTGCTTGGACTGTCCAGCTGATTTTGTTTCTTGGAAACAAGCTGATGATTACTGTAAAAAACAAGGAAAAAGACTTCCTACAGAAGCCGAATGGGAATACGCAGCAAGAGGAGGGACTCAGACCAATTTTTATTGGGGAGATGAGGTAGACGTTGACTATTTATGGTACTTCGATAATTCTGAAGTCTTAACCCACCCTGTTGGTATGAAGAAACCCAATGCTTATGGTTTGTACGATATGTCAGGAAATGTATGGGAATGGGTATCTGATTTTTATGACCCTGAGTACTTTAAGGAAAGTCCAATAATAAATCCAAAAGGCCCAGAATCAGGTGAACGGAAGGTAACGAGAGGGGGCTCTTGGGAATATCAGGCAAAGTATCAACGTTCAGCTAATCGTAGGAGAAGTTATCCAGATTTTAAGTTGGCTTTTATTGGCTGTAGATGTGTGAAATAGCGATAGATTAATTAAAATAATTACTAAGTGATATAATGATAAAGTGTAAAACATTAAAAATATTTAGAAAATAATACCATGTTGAAAAAAGTTTTTATCACAGGTCCGGTAGCAAATGAAGCATTGGCCAAACTAAAGGCAAATAATTGTGCATATATTTTTGGAGAAGTAAGTTATACTTCAGATCAAATGACACAAAAAATTATTGAATACCAACCAGATGCCATTTTAGTTAGAAGCGGAAAAGTTACCAAAGAAGCCATTGGCGCTTGTAAAAATTTAAAAGTATTGAGTAAGCATGGTGTAGGGGTTGACAATATTGATGTAAAAACGGCAACGGAACTAGGAATACCTGTTACCAATACGCCCAGAGCTAATTTTGAATCAGTTGCTGAATTTACTGTTGGATTAATTTATGCTTTATCGAGATGCATACCTCTTGAAGACAAAAGAGTGAAAAGTGGTATATGGGATAAAAAAAATTATGCTGGGTTGCATATTAAAGGTAAAGTGTTAGGACTAATAGGTTTTGGAAGAATAGGTTCAAGAGTAGCAGAATTGGTTTTACCTTTAAACTTAAAAATATTAATATTTGATCCGTATTTAAAGGTAGAAGATTTGCCAAAGAATGATGTTTTATGTAAAACTATTGACGAATTATTACGACTCTCAGATATTGTTAGTTTACACTGCCCATTAACTGCGGCGAGTAAACATTTAATCAACAAAGAAAGATTAGCGATAATGAAATCCACAGCTGTTATTATTAATACTGCAAGAGGTGGATTGATTGATGAAACAGCATTAGCAAAAGCATTAATAGATGGTAAGTTAAGAGGAGCTGCAATTGATGCCTTTGAGCAAGAACCTCCTGAGGCAGATAACCCGCTTTTAAAATTAGATAATGTAATCGCTTCAACGCATATTGGTGGTTCATCAGATAAATCATTTATAAATATGGGTGTAGGCGCAGTTTCTAATTTATTAAAAGTACTATCTTTTCAAAAATTGGACAAGGCCTGTTGGGTCAATGCGCAAGAATTAAAAGTAAATAACTAATATAGATTTTTTAATCCTTAGGATAAATGAAACTAACTTATATCTTAATATTTTTTTTAAGTTTTTTACAACTTACAAGTGAGGGGCTTTATGCAGATCAAGATATTAAGGTAATAGTGCATGTACCACCTGGTGGAGGTACCGATAACATGGCAAGGCTTGTATTGCGTTTTGCAAGTAAATCATTAAAGGCTAATTTTATAATAGAAAACCACAAAGGAGCTGGTGGTCAAGTTGGCTATTCTGTTTTAGCGAGGTCTAAACCCGATGGAAATACTATGGGTACAATAACAACTTTGAGTATTGTAACACATGAGTTAACCAGAAAAAACGTTTCATATACATTCGAAAATGATTTTATACCAATCGCAAGGATTGTACTAGACCCTTCTGCACTGTTTGTATTAAGTTCAGATACCATTACATCTCTAGACCAATGCATAACACTAGCAAAAAAATCAGATAAAAAGCTTACAGTTGCAGGAACAGCTTATTGGGGTTCTCACCATGTACATTTAAAGAAATTTGAACATTTAACAGGTGTTAAAAATATAAAATACATACCATTTGATGGCACTTCTGAAGTTCGTAATATGCTATTAGGAAAGCATGTGAGATTTGCTTTTGGTGGTTTGTCAAATTTTCAGTCACTTATTCAATCAGGTAAAATTAGACCTCTAGTGGTGGCTAGTGAAAAAAGAATTCCTTCCTTTCCTGATGTACCTACTTATAAAGAATTAGGCTATGATTTGGTAGTGGGTTCAAGTAGGGGTTTTGCTTTTCCGAAAGATACACCGCAAGAATACATTACTGTTTTGTCGAGTACTATTTTAAAAGTACTTAAAGATCCAGAGTTTTTAGAGCAAGCACAAAAAATGGGATTTAAAGATTTTATCAACCCTTTAAACTCTAATGATTTCAAAACTGTGTTGATAGAATTAAGTGCAGTAATGAAAATATTGATTGATTCTGAAACTAGCGAAGATAAATCATGAATAAAATAACTTCAAAAATAAAATCAGATCAAATAAGTGGTGTTTTATTGCTTTTTTTTGGTCTATTTATAATTTTTCAAGCCAAAGAATTGGGTTCAGAAGCAAGATTTATACCCTGGATTGTAGCTTCTTTAATCATCATTTTTTCGATAGTAATATGCATCCAAAGTTTCAAACTAATAAATGTTGAGGTTGTATCTAAAAAAATAAAGCGAAAGTATATCGGTAAAAAACTAATATACATCGTTATTTTAACAGTTATCTATATGTTTATAATGCCAGTAATTGGATTCGAAATTGCTTCTTTTTGCTATCTATTAATCGTGATAAGTATTATTGAGAAACGTTTCTTTTGGTTGAGTACATTGATATCCTTTTTAGTAACTGTCTCATTAATTCTTATTTTTTCTTTGGGAATGGATTTACGAATTCCCCTTCTGTTTTCTAAACTTTTTAATCTGTAAGCCATGATAATAGAAAGTTTTTTACATTTAATTAGTAGTCCTGAAACATTAATTTTTATGGTTTTAGGAGTTGGGTTTGGTGTTTTTCTAGGCGCACTTCCAGGTTTTGGAGCTACTCTTGGTATTGCAATGCTTATTCCATTTACTTATGGTATGGATCCCAATTTGGCTTTACCTATGCTTGCAGGAATATATTCAGGCGCCATATATGGTGGAGGTATTACGGCTATTATGGTGGGTATACCAGGTACTTCCGCAGCAGCGGCAACCGTATCTGATGGTTTCGCCATGACCAAAAAAGGCGAAAGTAAAAAGGCCTTGACTACCTCTGCAATATCATCATCGTTTGGAGGTTTTGTAGGTGGTTTTTCTCTTTTACTGCTAGCACCAATTTTGGCAAAATTCTCTTTGTGGTTTGGCCCTGCCGAATATTTTATGCTCGCTGTTTTTGGGCTAACTATTATTGCAACAGTAGTTGGAAAATCAATGATAAAAGGAATTATTTCGGGTTTGTTGGGGTTGGCTTTAAGCTTGATTGGACTTGACCCGATTACTGGGGAACCTAGATTTACATTTGATCAAATATTACTATTAGATGGACTTCCATTAATTCCCGTAATTTTAGGGCTTTTTGCTTTTCCTCAGTCTTTAAAAATGATCAATAATGCATTAAAAGGCGCATCAGGTAATTTAAGCGGAAGAAAAGGTTTTGAAACCGGATTTGCTATTAAAATAAAAGAAATTTTGAAGCATTGGAAAACAATGCTAAGATCAAGTGTTTTAGGAACTCTAATTGGAATAATACCCGGAGCGGGTGCAAATATAGCCTGTTGGATTGGTATATCTGAAGCCAAAAGAGTCTCTAAACATCCCGAAAAATTTGGAACAGGAATCACTGAGGGTGTTATTGCTGCAGAAGCTGCTAATAATGCAACTGAAGGAGGATCTTTAATTCCCATGCTAACGCTTTCCATCCCTGGATCTGGAGCATCTGCAGTTATGTTTGGGGCTTTAATGATTCACGGTATGGTTCCTGGACCAGATCTATTTACCAAGTATGCAGCGGTTACCTACAATTATATTTGGGCAATTATAATCAATAGCGTATTTCTACTTTTTATTGGATATTATGGCAGTAGATTCTTTGCTAGATTAGCCAATATACCTGTGAAATATCTTGCTCCAGTAATGATAGTAATAACCTTATTAGGAGGTTTTGCTACACGGCAATTGAATTTTGATATTGGTATAACCATAATCATAGGTACAGCAACTTATTTGCTTATTAACAACGGTTTTTCTGCACCACCAATTTTACTTGGATTTATATTGGGACCTATTGCAGAAAAAGGGTTTAGAAGAGCCATGTTAATAAGTGATGGCGATTGGACAGTTTTTTTTACAAGACCTATAAGTCTAGTGATTTTAGGTTTAATTGTTTTGTCAATCTATTCTGTAATAAGAATTACTAAAAAATCAAAAGAAAATAAAATTTAACACTGTATAAATATTAAAACAAATAATTATGATTAGAAAACCAAATAAAGTAAGAGAAAAACTGAATAATGGCGATATTGTAATAGGAACAGTTTCATACTCTTGGAGTCCAACCTTAATTGAAGTAGCTGGTTTAGCTGGTCTTGATTTTATTCGTATAGATTGTGAGCATTCTTGGCGTCAAGATGGTATGACAGATAATTTAATTAGAGCAGCAGCACTTACTAATATCGAACCTTTTTTGAGGATTGATGCAGGTAGCCCTTTTTTAGCAATGAAAGCTTTTGAAATTGGAGCAGGTGGAATTATCGCAGTAGACATCGAAACAGCAGAAGATGCAAAAGAAATCGTAAAACAAGCTAAATTTCCACCTCTTGGTGTTCGTGGGTACAGTGCACAATGTTGGTCTGGTGCTTGGGGAGCAAAAGGAGGTAGAGATTGGGTTGAATGGAGCGATCGTGAACAAATGGTTGGTGTGATGATAGAAAATCCTTCTGCTGTAAAAAATGTTGAAGAAATTATGGCTGTTGAGGGTGTTGATTATGCCTTATATGGTCCTGCAGATTTCTCAATGTCATTAGGTTTGCGAGGGCCGCAAAAAACGCATCCCGAAATTCAAGCTGGTTTAATAAAAACTATCGCTGCGGCAATAAAATACAATAAAGGTATTATGCTTGGCGTAGGAACAGATATGGAAAAAATTAATATATATAAAGAAATGGGTGTTAATATGTTTGAAATAGGAAGTGACATTGCTGTGTTAAGAAATACTTGGCTCAAAACGAAAAGCGACATATTAAAATTGTATTAATATTCTGAAAACGTTTTTCAGAGATAAATAATTTAAAATGAAAATAATATTTTTAGATGAATCAACCATAAACTTAAATGGAGATATGAACTACAATAGTTTAAAATCTTTAGGGGAGTTTAAAAAATATAGTGCTACCACAAATGAACAAGAAGTGATAGTTAGAGCAATGGAAGCAGATTATATCGTTGTAAACAAAGTGCTTATCACAAAAAGAATCTTACGAAATTTACCAAAATTAAAACATATTGCAGTGATTGCTACGGGTTATAACAATATCGATTTTGTAGGAGCTTCATCTGTAGGGGTAAGTGTTTCTAACGTTCCTGGTTATGCCAAAGATTGTGTGCCGCAGCATATTTTTTCTTTGATTTTGAATTTAGCTACAAATGCTTTTAGGTATTTTGAAGACATAAAGAAAGGAGAATGGCAAAAATCGCAATGTTTTACCTTGTTAAAATATCCAACTTTTGAACTTGCTGGTAAAACTATTGGCATTATTGGTTTTGGGGCCATTGGAAAAGGTGTTGCAAAAATTGCAGAAGGATTTGGAATGAGGGTACTTGTAAATAGAAAATCTAAAAAAGAAGAAAACGGATACCAACATACTTCTTTTGAAGATATTTTAAACCATGCCGATGTGATTTCATTGAATTGTCCGTTAACCGAGGAGAATAAATACTTAATTGATAAATTTGCACTTAAAAAAATGAAACCAACAGCCCTTTTAATCAATACAGCGAGAGGACCTTTGGTTAACCAACAAGATTTGTCGGAAGCATTAAATAATGGAGAGATTGCTGGTGCAGGTATTGATGTATTAGATGTTGAACCACCAAAAGATAATCCGTTATTAGGTAATGTAAAAAATCTTATTTTAACACCACATTCGGCATGGTCAACCGTAGAGGCAAGGCAAAGATTAATAGATGGTGTTGCTGAAAATATTAAAGCAGCTATATCAGGAAAAAAAAAGAATATTGTTAATTGAAGTTTTTATCAACACATAAATTTAGTATATGAAATTTACTCTATTCATTATTGGTATATTCCCAAACCAAATAGGAATCCGAATTTTAATGCATCTATTTTTGCCTGCCAATGCGCCAGCTGGCTCATTCGCTAAAAATGTCTGCAAGACATTTTCTTTACGCTCTGCCCTGTTTGAATTTTTTACCGTAGCTAGTGTTACGCTTAGAAAGTTAGCCTTATTATCAACGAAAAATAGAAATCCTAAATTTTCCGATTTCCTATTTGGTTTGGGTATATTTATTATTGGAATAACTTCGAGTTATTCTCAAAGTACCACTTTAATAAACAAAAGAAAAATAGCATGGCCAAAAGCATTTCAAGTCGTAGATATTAGATCTCCCTTAGACAACGAAATTCAAAAGGCCTATTTCTATGTTTCAAAAAGTAAAGAACCACAACCACTTATTATTAGTCTTCATACATGGAGTAATAATTATACACAACAAGATCCTTTAACATCTCAAATTCTTAAAAATGACTGGAACTATATTCACCCTGATTTTAGAGGTGTAAACAAAACGCCAAAAGCATTAGGTAGTAAATATGCTATAAATGATATTGAAGAAGCCATTACTTTTGCTTTGAAAAACAGCAATGTAGATTTAAATAATATACATGTAATTGGTAAAAGTGGAGGTGGATTGGCTACACTTCTCGCTTATATGAATTCAAAACATGATATCGCCTCATTTTCTTCTTGGGTTCCAATATCTGACTTACAGGCATGGTATTATCAATCTTTAGGGAGAAAAAATAAATATGCTGGTCATATTTTGGCAGCAACAAGTAAAGGTGATTCTATTTTAAATATAACTGAGGCTAGAAAACGATCGCCAATGTTTATGGTAACTCCTAAAGAAAAAAATTTTATGACTATCGGATTCTCTACACCTTGTTTTCCCATTTACAAGAAACAGAG
>CAYPHN010000139.1:0-8816 GCA_964410265.1 uncultured Flavobacteriaceae bacterium
TGTACGCCAATGTTAAAAAATGGACTTGGAAAAACTCTAACAGTGATATTTATGTTGACCCAGAAACAAGAAAAAATGGTCTTGTTTTTAGAATAAACCTAGGTAGGCTTGCAGACGAATTTATTAAAGAAGAAAAATTTGATAAAGCTGAAGAAATATTAGATATGTCAATAAGTAATATGCCTATTGAAAAATATGGTTATTTTAGTTTAGTAATTGGACATATTGACTCCTATTATAGAATTAATAAACCAGAGAAAGCTCGAAATATCATAAGAATCTTAGTAAAAAATTTCCAAGAAAAAATCACTTATTACAGTGGTTTAAACGCTTATGAATTAACCCAAAATTTTAGTGACCTTGAAGGAACATTAGATTTATACAGATATATTATTGCAGCATCACAAGAATTTGATACAGAAAAATATACAGAGCAAATTAAAAATGAATTTATGGCGTCGGTTACTTTATTAGAAGATGTTTTAGGAGAAGAATAATGGCACTTGGCTATTGGTATTTAGCCTTTTATTTTTTATCTTTAATCCTTTGTCATAAGTCTTTTGTCTTTATTCTTTTCACAAAACAATGAAAGCTTATTTTACAAAAACACCCAAATTAATTCAGAAAAATTTTTCGAAGTATCTCTGGAATATGAGCTCTAATAAAAAAGAGATCTATCTAACTTTTGATGACGGACCACATCCTGAGATTACACCTTGGGTTTTAAAAATCTTAGCGAATTATAACGCCAAAGCAACTTTTTTTTGTGTTGGAGAAAACATGGTTAAATATCCTAAAATTTTTAGTCAAATCCTCGAACAAAAACACAGTACTGGCAACCATACTTTCAATCATTTAAATGGTTGGAAAACAAATAACGTTACTTATATTAACAATATTGAGCAAACGGAAGAAATTTTTAGAGAGAAGAAGAGAAAAGTGAGAAGTGAGAAAAGTGAGTTACTTAGCAACTTACCATCAACCAAAAACCAAAAACTAAAAACCAACTTGTTCCGCCCCCCTTACGGAAAAATAAAACCCAGTCAAGCAAAAACCCTACTAAGTAAAGGATATCAAATTATCATGTGGGATGTTTTGAGTGCCGATTTTGACACAAACATAAGCAAAGAAAAATGCTTACAAAATGTATTGAAAAACACTCAAAATGGCAGTATAATTGTTTTCCACGACAGTGAAAAAGCATTTAAAAATTTAGAATATGTCTTGCCTAAAGTTTTGGCGTACTTTTCTGAAAAAGGGTTTGTTTTTTCTGGTTTGACTGGCTATTAGCTCTTGGCCTTTAGCTTTTGGCTTTTGGCTTTTTGGTATCAGGAATCAGGTATTGGATCTTCAGAATTTAGCTCTTAGCTTTTGATATCAGATATCGTTATCAGGAACTGGATTTTTCGAATTTGGTTGTTGTCTTTTATTATTTGAAATTTGGTTTTTGATAATTGACTTTTGACCTTAGACTCTTAGACTTTATCTCATTCACACATACTGCTGCACCAAACTAATTAAAGTATTGGCATCTTGATGACCAGTTTGTCGCCACTTCATTTCACCGTCTTTGTAAATAATAAAAGTTGGATTTCCCTTAATTCGCAAAGCTGAAGCTAAAGTTTCATTTTTTGAAACGTCAATTTTCACAACCTTAGCCTTATCACCTAAAGCTGCCGCTACATCACGCAAAACTGGGTGCAAATTGCTTTTATCTCCTTCCCATTCTGAATAAAAATCTATTAAAGTAGGAGTTTTTGAACCTATTAATTCGCCAAACTTTGTCATGCCATTTTTTTTCTTGTATACAAATATAACATTTTATCTTTATAGAATATATAAACCACAAAATATTAGCCCTTTAAGTAAACTTTAAACAATATTTTAATCTAGGTGTACAAATTTGTACTTTTACAAAGAATAAAACCAGATCTATGTCCAAACAAAAACGACTTTTTTTACTAGATGCTTTTGCATTGATATATAGGGGCTATTATGCTCTAATTAAAAACCCACAAATAAATTCAAAAGGCATGGATACCTCGGCAATTTTGGGTTTCACCAATTCTCTATTAGATGTAATAAGAAGGGAAAAACCCGATCATTTAGCGGTTGCTTTTGACAAAGGAGGTTCTGTGGCAAGAACTGAAGCATTTCCTGAATATAAATCACATCGACAAGAAACACCTGAGGCCATTAAAATTGCAGTACCTTATATTCATAAAATTCTTGAAGCAATGCATATACCTATTGTTGAAGTAGCTGGATTCTATTCAAGCAGAAAAAGCTGGTTTTCAAACTTTTATGGTTACACCCGATAAAGATTTTGCGCAATTGGTAACCGACAATGTTTTTATGTACAAACCAGCCCGAATGGGAAACGGTATTGAAATTTGGGGAGTAGACCAAGTAAAAGAAAAATTTGAAATTGACGATCCCAAACAGGTTATTGATTATTTAGGTATGATGGGAGATGCAGCAGATAATATACCAGGTTTACCTGGAGTTGGAGACAAAACAGCTAAAAAATTTCTCAAACAATATGGTAGTTTGGAAAATCTTTTAGCCAATACCCATGAGTTAAAAGGTAAAATGAAAGAAAAGGTTGAAGCCAATGCTGATCTTGGTATTTTATCCAAACAATTGGCTACTATAATCTTAGACTGTCCTGTTGAATTTCATGAAGAAAATTTTGAACTAAATACACCTGATTTTCAAAAGGTAACAGATATTTTTCAAGAATTAGAGTTTAGAAGAACACTTGATAATATGAATAGAATTTTTAACCAAAATTCTAATGTCAATTCTACAAAAACCCAAGAGAATCAACAAACAAAAGACAGTCCTAAAATTATTAGTCAGGTAAATCAGCAATTGGATATTTTTGCTACAAGTAATGAAAATGAAAACCAAGAGGTCATCACTGGTTATAAAGAGGCTAAAAACATCAATCATTTTTATCAATACATCAATACAAACCTTGCTCACAAGCTTTTAATTAAAAAACTTTTAAGCCAAAAATCTGTTAGTTTTCATATAGAAACAACGGGTTTAAATACTTTCGAAGCAAAACTCACAGGCATTTCATTTTCGTTTGATAAAGGTAAAGGTTACTATGTACCAATCCCTGAAAATCAGGAAGAAGCCATGTTGGTTTTAGATATTTTTAAACCATTTTTTGAAAATGAAAATATCGAAAAAATTGGACACAATTTAAAGCCGAAATTAAAAGTACTTAAAAATTACCAAATCGATGTTAATGGTTTTCATTTTGATACAATGATTGCCCATTATTTGATTAACCCAGATATGCGTCATGGCATGAATGTACTTGCAGAAACTTATTTGAACTACACTCCAATACAAATTGAAGCATTGATTGGAAAAAAAGGAAAAAATCAAGGTTTATTACGCGATGTTAAAGTAAAAGAACAAACCGAATACACAGTTGAAGTAGCGGATATAGCATGGAAATTAAAACAAATTTTTGAAAAAGAATTGGCAAAGAGCAATCTAAGTAAACTATTCCGAGAAATCGAAATTCCACTTCTAGATGTTTTGGCCAATATGGAAATGGAAGGTATCCATATTGATCAAAAGTTTTTAAATTCCTTATCGGAATCACTAACCAAAGACATTGACCAACTAGAAAAAGAAATTTATGCGGAAGCGGATACCGATTTTAATTTGGCTTCGCCTAAACAATTAGGTGTTGTATTATTTGAAGAATTGAAATTGGTTGAAAAACCTAAACAAACCAAAACTGGGCAATATGCTACAGGAGAAGAAATTCTTTCAAAATTGGCCCCAAAACATAAAATTGTTGCCAATATACTTGCTTGGCGTGGTCTAGTTAAATTAAAGAATACATATGTAGATGCCTTACCTAATGAGGTAAATATCAATACTGGAAGAATCCACACAACTTATAGTCAGGCTGTTGCTGCCACAGGTCGTTTGAGTTCGAATAATCCCAACTTACAAAATATTCCGATAAGAACAGAGAGAGGTAAACAAGTAAGAAAAGCTTTTATTCCACGTAATAATGATTACATTTTACTCGCTGCCGATTATTCACAAATAGAGCTTAGATTAATTGCCGAAATGAGTGGCGATGAAGAAATGAAAGCTTCTTTTTTACGTGGTGAAGATATCCACCGTTCTACTGCAGCCAAAGTATTCGGACTTGACCTTAAAGATGTGACTAGAGAACATAGAAGTTATGCCAAAACGGTTAATTTCGGAATTATTTATGGTGTATCGGCATTTGGATTAAGTCAGCAAACCGATCTGAGCAGATCAGAAGCAAAAGAATTAATTGAAACCTATTATGAGACCTATCCAACGCTAAA
This sequence comes from uncultured Flavobacteriaceae bacterium, assembly GCA_964410265.1. Lineage (GTDB taxonomy): Bacteria > Bacteroidota > Bacteroidia > Flavobacteriales > Flavobacteriaceae > Lutimonas. The sequence continues at coordinate 4,353 of CAYPHN010000139.1, forward strand.
AGCTTATATCGCAAAACAAATCGATTTTGCAAGAGACCATGGTTATGTAGAAACTATTTTAGGCAGAAGACGATATTTAAAAAATATAAACTCACGAAATGCGATAGTTAGATCTGCCGATGAACGGAATGCGGTAAATGCTCCTATTCAAGGCAGCGCTGCTGATATTATTAAAATTGCCATGATCAACATTCATAATTTGTTTAAAAAAGAAAACCATAAATCGAAAATGTTATTACAGGTACATGATGAGCTGGTTTTTGATATTCATAAAGATGAATTAGAAATGCTGAAACCCATTATCAAATCAGAAATGGAAAATGCTTATAAATTATCTATTCCGTTAACAGTAGATTTGGGATTAGGTAATAATTGGCTGGAAGCGCATTAGGGTTGTGAATTATGAGTTTTAAGTTTTAAAATACGAATTGTAAATACGATTCCTAAAAAAATCTGCGCAATCTGCGAGAAAAAAAACTTACCTAAAAGCAACTTTGATCAAATAATAGCTATTACACAGAGATTCACAAAGAAAACACAGAGTTTCACAGAGAAAAATTTAGGCCTGTTTATCGATATTCTTTAATACATGCATCTGATGACTCTTATTACTGTGTTTGTTAGTCAATTGATGAAAATATTATTTCAGTATGAATCGAATGATTTGAATTTATAAATTAAAATTAGCCTACTATTTGTCCATTACACCTAATTTGAAAAAAATAGATCCCGCTAGAAAAAGCGGGATTAATTCAACTTACCACTCCATAAGTGTAGCGTTTCACTAAAGAACAACCTAAAAGCTGCTTTAATCAAAGGTATTAAGCCCCGGGGTAAGCCCTAGACCCAATAATTGAAATCGCCCTAAGAGTCAAGGTGTTTACCAAGATTCCGCATAAAAAAAGCGTTGATCTCATTAACATATTTCCTTTAAAAATATAGTTAACTACCTATTTGCTAAATCAATATTTAGTTGTATTTTTGCAAACTCTTTTAAGAGAAAAAAATAAATGTTTAATCATACAAAAAATTTAATTGTGAATACATTAAGTTACAAAACAGTATCAGCTAATAAAAACACTGTAAACAAAGAGTGGGTTATAGTTGATGCAGACGGCCAAACGTTGGGTCGTATCGCCTCCAAAATAGCTTTTTTGATTAGGGGTAAGCACAAAACTAACTTTACACCACATGTTGATTGTGGAGACAATGTAATAGTTATCAACGCAGAAAAAATAAAATTAACTGGTAACAAATGGGAAGACAAAACTTACATTCGTCACACAGGTTATCCAGGAGGACAAAGAACACTTTCAGCTAACGAATTATTTGCAAAAAGTCCAATTCGTGTGGTAGAAAAAGCGGTAAAAGGCATGTTACCAAAAAACAAACTTGGTAGTGCATTGTTTAGAAATCTTTATGTTTATACAGGAGATCAACACAAACAAGAAGCACAAAACCCAAAAAGTATTAACTTAAACACGCTCAAGTAACATGGAAACTATTCACAAAATAGGAAGAAGAAAAACTGCTGTTGCTCGTATCTATCTTTCTGAAGGAAAAGGTAAAATTACAGTAAACAATAAAGATTACGACAAGTATTTCACTACCGAAACTTTGAAGTATAAAGTAATGCAACCTTTAAATTTAACCGATAACGCTACAAGTTTTGACATCAAAGCAAAAGTTGAAGGTGGTGGTGTAACTGGTCAAGCCGAAGCTATTCGTTTGGCTATTTCAAGAGCATTGGTTGAAATAGATGAAGAAAATAAAAGCACTTTAAAAGCGGAAGGGTTAATGACAAGAGACCCTAGAATGGTTGAACGTAAAAAATTCGGTCAGAAAAAAGCTCGTAAAAAATTCCAGTTCTCAAAACGTTAATATTATATTTATTTGAATTTTATCGAATACCTATTATATATTGAGAATTATATTATTATTAAAACAGTTGTAGTAAAAGTCTAGCATCCAAATAATTAAGATCGATATATCGCTACTTAGTTATTGCTAAAATTAACGGAACGTAAACTAAATTAAAATGACAAACATTGAAATAAAAGAATTAATTGAAGCAGGTGTACATTTTGGTCACCTTACAAGAAAATGGAATCCAAACATGGCTCCTTATGTATATACTGAGCGTAAAGGGATTCATATTATTGATCTTTACAAGACCGCAGCGAAAATTGAAGAAGCTAACGCAGCATTATTTAAAATTGCAGCATCTGGAAGAAAAATACTTTTTGTTGCTACAAAAAAACAAGCAAAAGACATTGTTGCTGAAAAAGCGGAGAGCGTAAATATGCCATATATTACTGAGCGTTGGCCAGGTGGTATGTTGACCAACTTTATTACTATTAGAAAAGCTGTTAAAAAAATGGCTCATATTGATAGAATGAAAAAAGATGGTTCATTCGAAGCACTTTCAAAAAGAGAAAAATTACAAATCAATCGTCAAAGAGCTAAATTAGAAAAGAATTTAGGTTCTATTACAGATATGACCAGATTACCAGGTGCAATTCTAATTGTGGATATTAAACGTGAGCATATTGCAATCGCTGAAGCTCAAAAATTAAATATTCCAATTTTTGCTATGGTTGACACTAATTCTGATCCAAGACCAGTTGATTATGTAATACCTTCTAATGATGATGCTTCAAAATCAATAGATAAAGTTTTGTCTTATTTAACCGGAGCAATTGCTGAAGGTTTAAACGAAAGAAAAGACGCTAAAGAAAAAGAAGTTGCTGCAAAAGAAGCCGCTGTAAAAGCGAAAGAGGATGCAAAAGCTATAGAGGCAACAAAAGCTAAAGAAGATGCAAAAGCTAAGGAGGATGCAGTAAAAAAAGAAGCTGCAAAACCAGAAGAAGCAACAAGCGAAAAAAAATAATTGTTTAACTTTTATTAATTGATTAACAATTAATAGCAAATGATTTAATATTATGGCAAAAATAACAGCCGCAGAAGTAAATACGTTAAGAAAATCTACCGGTGCTGGTATGATGGATTGTAAAAATGCATTGGTTGAAGCAAATGGTGATTTTGAATTGGCTATTGAAATTTTACGTAAAAAAGGTCAAAAAGTTGCCGCAAAAAGAGCAGATAGAGATTCAACTGAAGGTGCAGCAATTGCAATTGTAAATGCTGATAACACGGAAGGAGCTGTAATTGTTCTTGGTTGTGAAACTGACTTTGTTGGAAAAAACGATTCTTTTGTTAATCTAGCAACAGAAATTGCTGAAAAAGCATTAGCAAGTACTACCAAAGAAGAATTATTAAATGCTGATTTTGGAGGCATGACAGTTTCTGAAAAATTAATTGAGCAAACTGGTGTAATTGGTGAAAAAATTGAGCTTTCAGCTTTTGAAAAAATCACTGCTCCATTTGTTGGTTCTTATATTCATTCAGGTAAAATAGCTACCATCGTTGGTTTATCTGCCAATGTTAATGGTGCTGATGAAGTTGCAAAAGACATTGCTATGCAAGCTGCAGCAATGAACCCTATTGCTTTAAATGAAGATGGTGTTGATAAAGATGTCATTGCAAAAGAAATTGAAATTGCGAAAGATCAATTGCGTCAAGAAGGTAAACCAGAAGCTATGTTAGATAAAATTGCTGAAGGCAAACTAAAACGTTTCTTTAAAGATAATACTTTAGTTAACCAAGCTTTTATTAAAGACAGTAAAGTTAGCGTTGCTAATTATGTAAAATCTATTGGTGATGTTACTGTAGTTAATTTTAAACGCGTTGCTTTAGGTTAAACCATTTTATAAAATTTTATTAAAATCCTCATTTCTTGATCATTTTCAGGAAATGAGGATTTTTTTATTGTTCTACTCTTTGTGAATGGTCTTTTAAAACATTAAAAAACACCTGTGATATAATCTACCAACCTAACATTTTACGAAAGAAGACCGTTGCAAAACTATTTTTTCTACCCATTTAAGGTCATTTTTTACTCAACTTCTTTACCGAATCAAGTTCGGCACAGGCTCAGTCCTAAAAAACAACTTCCTCATTACCAAAAGGTAACTCAAAAGTAATTTTTTACTCTAGCCCTGCCTTTGCCGGCAGGCAGGCTCGAATTTGACCAAAATCTGACCTTTTGCAACGGTCTTGAAAGGTATATTTTAGTATATTTGCACAGCTTTTCATTCATTTAATGCATGAAAAAAATATAATTTTATAGACCCACCATCCGGTTCAACTGAAAAAGAAAGGAAAGATCTAAAAAGTAATATTTGTGAAGTTGGAGCCCAACAGGCAAAAGTGAAAATTAAAAGCAATAAATTTATATACATGAAATATAATAGAATTCTATTAAAATTAAGCGGTGAAGCATTAATGGGTAGTCGTCAATATGGTATTGACCCTGCGCGTTTGTCGGAATATGCCAAAGAAATCAAAAAAATAATTGATAAAGGAATTCAAGTTGCTATTGTAATTGGTGGTGGAAATATTTTT
>CAYPHN010000140.1:0-8813 GCA_964410265.1 uncultured Flavobacteriaceae bacterium
CCAACATTTTTATGTAAATAAACAGCCACAAATTTTACAAAGTTTTTTGGATACTTTTAACAAAGACTTTAAGGCTGAAAAAATTGATTTTTAATATGGAAAGTCCGTTTACACACGAGTATTTTATGCAAAAAGCCTTGCAGGAGGCGCAAACTGCCTTTGAAAAAGGAGAAGTCCCTATTGGAGCAGTAATAGTAATTAATGATAAAATTATTGCTAGAGCTCATAATTTAACCGAAACTTTAACCGATGTTACGGCGCATGCAGAAATGCAGGCCTTTACAGCTGCAGCTGATTTTTTAGGGGGTAAATACTTAAAAAAGTGCACTTTATATGTTACTTTAGAACCTTGTCAAATGTGTGCAGGAGCAAGTTACTGGACCCAAATTGACAATATTATTTTTGGAGCATCGGATTTACGAAGGGGCTATCAGTATTTTAAAACCACCTTGCACCCAAAAACAAAAGTAATGTCTGGAGTGCTAGAAAAAGAATGTAGTGATTTGGTAAAAAGATTCTTTATTGAAAAGAGAAACTTGAACTAGTGTTAAGTTAAGTGTACTGTGTCGTATAAGTCTCAGGTATTTTTGTCTCAGGCGATGCAAAAAATATGTGTAACCTGTATTTTGGAATCCAAACAGTCATATAATCAAATTTATAGATTTATTATTAATCTGAATAACGAAACTTTAGAAAAAGTAATTATTTATAACCAATTAGCACAACAAGTTAAAGAAGTAACTACTAATGAAATAAATATTTCAAATTTAGCTAATGGTGTTTATTTTGTAAAAACAACTTCACAAAGTGGAAAAACGGCTATCAAAAAAGTGATTAAGAATTAAATAAGAAAAAGCACAAAGTAATTTTTGCATTTATGTATTTTTACATTTTAACTAAAACTAAGTACAAAGCAACTCATAACAATGAAAACAGCGACTAACTCAAAATCAGAATCATTAAAAAACCAAATTGACCTTGTAAAATCTGAAATTGCAAAAGAGATATTTAGTTTAGGAAGAAAACTTAATGAAAATGATCATATCCAAATTTTAGCACAAGGCAAAGATTTTTTTGAATTTAATGTTGAACACAACAATTCTTCACATAGAGTTTCGGTTAATATTATATTAAACGAAGAGGAAAGTAATTTCAGGTATGAATTAGATTGTAACTGTAAGTCAAAAGAATTTTGCGCACATAGAACTGCTGTGCTTTTAAATTTAGAAACTGTTTTTGAAGAAAATTCTCTAAATAATTTACTTTCTGGTAAGCAATATACTAGAGAAGGTATGATAAAAAGAGTGCTAGAAGAACGAAAAAAGAAGGCTTTTTCCGAAGAGTTCCGCCTGTCGTTTTCTAAAAATATTTATGGAGAACATCTACTAGAAACAGAGCGAAATATAAAGTACAAACTAATCTTTAGAGATTATAAAAAAGACGAAGGATATTGTACTTGTCCTGACTATAAAAAAAATAAATTAGGCACTTGTAAACATCTTATGTATGCTTTTTCAGAATTAAAGAAACTAGATATAAATAAGTTCAATATAACCAATTATCCTTTTGTTGATGTCTTTTTAAATCCACTAAACAACACTCAGATACAATACTTTTATCTAAACAATTTAGATGTAAATACTCAAGCACTTGTTGATATTTATTTTGATAAAAAAGGTGATTTTAGCAAAGAAAACATAACAGATTTTTTGCAATTTATAAAACAAACGGAAGACTTTGAAAATATTAAAATTCGTACTGAAGTTTATGACTTAGTTGAATTGGCTTTTGACGAAAATATCATTAAACAAGTAGAACAAAGTACAAGTATTGATTTATCTTCAATAAAAGCCACATTATTTCCTTATCAAAAAGAAGGAATTGAGTTTGCCACATACAAAAAAGGAGCAATAATTGCCGACGAAATGGGTTTAGGAAAAACACTACAAGCCATTGGTACCGCTATTGCAAAAAAACAACTTTTTGGCTTTGAACGAACCCTAATTATTTGTCCTGCTTCGCTTAAAGACCAATGGAAAAATGAAATCGAAAAATTTTCAAGCGAAAAAGCAACTGTAGTTAATGGTTTTCCTGAGCAACGAGAAGAAATTTACTTAACAGATACTAATTATTTTCATATTATAAATTACGAAACTGTATTAAGAGATAAAGATGTTATTAATAAAGTTGGCTATGATTTTATTATTCTTGATGAGGCACAACGAATAAAAAATTATGAAACAATAACAGCAAACTCAATTAAATCGTTAAATAAAAAACACGGTTTAGTAATTACAGGAACTCCAATAGAAAATAAATTAATAGACCTTTATTCTATTGTAGAATTTTTAGACAACAAATTGTTAAGTCCAATGTGGGAGTTTTCGTATCAATATTGTTATTTTGATAAAACCTCAAAAAATAAAATTACAGGATACACCAATTTACAGGATCTTAAAAATAGAATTAAACATATACTTTTAAGAAGAACCAAAAAGGAAGTTATAGAACAATTACATAATCTTGACGAAATTACAATTCCTGTTTCTATGCACCCAAAACAACAAGAATTGCACGCTTCTTACGCTAGAGCAGTTGCTAGTATTTTGGGTAAAAAATTTAAAACATTTTTCGATTGGCAAAAAATAACGATGCTTTTACAAAGCATGCGAATGGTTTGTAACTCTACTTATTTAATAGATGAACAGACTAATTTTTCGCCAAAATTAACAGAATTGAAAGATGTATTGTTCGAGAAATTAGACTTATTAAATAACAATCGGAAAATTATTATTTTTTCTGAATGGATAAAATCCCATAAATTAATAGGAGATTTATTAAAAGAAAACAACATTGGCTATACAGAACTAAACGGAAAAGTACCTGTAAAAAAGCGACAAGCATTAATAAACGAGTTTGAACAAAACGATAGATGTCGTGTGTTTTTATCTACCGAAGCAGGTGGCTCTGGTTTAAACCTTCAAATGGCAGACACAGTAATCAATTTTGAACTTCCGTGGAATCCCGCAAAAAAAAACCAACGAATAGGTAGAATAGATAGATTAGGACAAAAAAACGAACATTTAACAGTTGTTAATTTTATTACCAAAGACTCCATAGAAATGAAAATTGCTTCAGGTTTAATGGCAAAACAAGAACTTTTTGATAATGTTTTAAATTACGATTCAACAATGCAAACAGTTGATTTTTCAGATAAAGGAAGAGCTCAATTTCTGCAAGAGTTAGAATTATCTATGCAAGAATTTACAAAAAATGAAGTTGAAAAAAAGCCAATAATTATTGAAGAAGAAGATATAGAATTAATCACAAGCGATGAAGATAAATTAGTTTCAGAAAAACAAAAACAAGAAAAGGTTGAGCGTATTAAAAAACTAGAAGAAATGGAAACTGTTATGAATAAAGGAATGGAGTTCTTGGCTGGAATGTTTAAAATGGCAACAGGAAGCGAGTTGAAATCTGATAATAATAAAATAGAAATAGATAAAGAAACAGGCGAAGTTGTTATGCGATTTAAAGTACAATTCTAAGGGCTTGTGAATAATTAAAGTGTACATAATTGACATAGAAATTTTATTTTTATTTTAGACAAAGAATCTAAGAATAGCCTTAGCTACGGTTCTATTTTTGAACGAAGAATAAAGACAAAAGAACAAGTCAAAATGTATAGGATATTTTTTCACAAGCCCTAAGACAGCAAATATTTCAAATTTATCTGATGGTGTGTATTTTGTGAAAATCACTTCGAAAAGCGAAAAAATGGTTGTTAAAAAATAAAAATAATGACGATTAACTTAAAAACAGCAAAAAAATTAATAATATTAAGTATCTTCCTTTTTAAAATTACGTTTAGTTACTCTCAATTAAGTGAAGACATTAGGCTGAATCAAGAAGGGTATTTTGAAAATGGGAAAAAAATTATTTCCGTTAAAACAGATACAGATGATATTTTTTATATTAAATCTCTAGACTTATCTACAACCTATTTTTCGGGTGCGTTTTCCTCACCTAGTTACTGGCAATTTTCAGATGAAAATATTGCAACCATTGATATTTCTTCTTTCAGTACTACAGGTGAGTTTGTAATAGAAATTCCGAGCATTGGCTACTCCCATCCATTTAAGATTAATAAGCAAATAGGTTTAGAGCCTCTTAAAAAAAGTTTAAAAGCATACTATTATATGCGTTGCTCAAGCCCTGTTCTTCCCAGTTATGGTGAAGACTGGGTAAGAAACGCAGGTCATTTAGACACCAATGTAATAATTCACGAATCGGCTGCAAGTACTAACCGTCCGGCAGGAACAATAATATCTAGCCCAAAAGGATGGTATGATGCAGGCGACTATAATAAATACATAATTAACTCAGGAATTTCAACTTACACACTATTAGCCGCTTATGAACAATTTTCCGATTTATTTAATAACTTAAATACTAATATTCCAGAATCTAACAACAACATTCCTGATATATTGGATGAAGTAAAATGGAATTTAGATTGGATGTTGACTATGCAAGACCCAAATGACGGTGGCGTTTATTTTAAACTCACTAATGCAAGTTTTGATGGAATTGTAATGCCTGAAAACGGACAATCAACACCAAGATATGTAATCCAAAAAACCACATCATCAGCATTGAATTTTGCTGCAGTAATGGCTACAGCCTCAAGAGTATTCAGTCAATTTGATAGCGCTTATGCCAGTCAATGTTTAAGTGCAGCACAACTGGCGTGGGATTGGGCTAATACTAACCCCAACATAATTTACAATCAAGATACACATAATGACTTATACGACCCAAATATTTATACAGGTGCTTATGAAGACGCCTATATGTCAGATGAGTTTATTTGGGCTGCTGCTGAATTATATATTACTACTGATGATGACAACTATTATACCTCTATTGATTGGGCGGGTGCTTCATCTTGGTTTGTACCTAGTTGGCCACACGTAGATTTTTTAGGTATTTATTCTTTACTCCTACATCAAGACAGTCTGTCTGCTATTGGATTAAACGACATTCCATTTCTACAAACTAAATTATTAGATAGAGCAAATAATCTTAGAACACATTATCAGAGTCAATCTGCACATAAAGTTACTATGGGAGATTTGCATGGAGATTTTACTTGGGGATCAAATGGCGTTGCAGGAAATCAAGGAATGCTACTTGCAAAGGCATTTCATATAACAAATGATATTACATATTTAGATGCAGCCATAAGTAGTTTTGATTATATATTAGGGAGAAATGCCACAAACTATTCTTTCGTTACAGGGTTGGGAGACAAATCTCCTGTTTTTCCTCATCATAGACCCTCTCAAGCAGATACTGTGGCAGAACCAATACCTGGAATGATTGTAGGAGGCCCACAAAATTACACAAACCCTGATGAAGGTTCTAGTTGCACTTATCCAAACCAAGAACAAGCAAACAAATACATTGACCAATGGTGTAGTTACTCTACAAACGAAATAACGATAAACTGGAATGCACCCTTCGTGTTTTTGAGTGCTGCACTTCAAGATTATTTTTTGTTTGGAGATTACACAACTTTATCAATCAACGATGAAACTTCAAACAATATTATTTCTATTTATCCAAACCCAACATCAAATACTTTTACCATTAATTTAAAAAACGAAACTTTAGAAAAAGCAATTATTTACAACCAATTAGGACAACAAGTAAAAAAAGCAACTACCAATGAAGTGAATATTTCAAATTTATCAAAAGGTATTTATTTTATAAAAGTCACTTCGCAAAGTGGAAAAACAACAACTAAAAAAATAATTAAAACAGCTAAGTTCTAAACGGGTTAACTTAACACTAACCTCTCCTCCTCTTTTTATTTTTATCTTCATTTAATTTTTTCATCATATTATCAATAGAATACCGCGACAAGTCTTTACCTTTATATCTGTGAAAAATAAATAATGGCAATAAAATAAAAGCAAATATTATAATTCCTATACCTATAAATTTTTCACCACCACCTTCATTTGTATAATTTACATAGTATCCAAATGCCACCAAACCAATTACAAAAACCAAAACTATTTTTAATATTACTTGCATTACCTTTTTTTATAAGAACACAAATTTACAAAAAGTCTTATCTTTATAACCTGAGAACTCAGGTTTATAATTATATATTTGTATTTTATGAAGTATTTTTTAATTCTATGCTCATTTTTTTATGTTTTTAACCTTAATGGGCAAAATATGGTGAATTCCAACAGTGAAAAATTAGTTATTGCGCATCGTGGAGCTTCAGGTTATTTACCCGAGCATACGATGGAATCAAAAGCCATGGCTTATGCCATGCATGTCAATTTTATTGAACAGGATTTAGTTTTGAGCAAAGATGATGTACCCATTGTAATTCACGATATTTATTTGGATGATGTCACCAATGTTTTACAGAAATTTCCGAATAAAGTAAGAGATAATGGTAGGTTTTATGTGATTGACTTTACTTATAAAGAACTTTTACAGCTGCATGTGACCGAACGTTTTGATAAAAACTCTAAAAAAAATGTATTTCCTAAAAGATTCCCTTCCGGTAAATCTCAGTTTAAATTACATTCGTTACAAGATGAGATCGAATTGATTCAAGGTTTAAATAAAAGTACAGGTAATGATATTGGCATCTATCCCGAAATTAAAGATCCAGCGTTTCACCGTGAAAATGGCAAAGATATTTCTAAAATTGTTTTAAAAATATTAGCAGATTATGGATATCGTTCAAAATCTGATAATTGTATTTTACAATGTTTTGATCCAATTGAATTGAAAAGAATAAGAAAGGATTTGAAAAGTAATTTGTTTTTGGTACAGCTCTTGGGCTGGAAAATTGAAAATGGTCAATTGAAAGATTATAAAACTTACGCGGATGGTATTGGCCCATCTATAAAACACTTAATTAAAAAAATTGATGATAATGGCAAAGTGGTTTTTACTGATTTGGTTAAAAATGCACATGATTTAGGCTTACAAGTACATGCTTGGACCTTTAGAGCAGATCAATTGGGAGGAATTTCTACTTTTGACGAATTACTTTCTTTGGGTTTCTATGGAGCAAATTTGGATGGCATATTTACCGATTTTCCAGATAAAGCAGTGAATTTTTTAAATAAATCTAAGTAGTGGTAACATGAATTAATTTTCTTCTATAAGCAGTAAGAAGTCTTGATTTGGAGATAAACCCAAAATACTTACCATTTTTCACAACTACCAAATTCCAGGCACCGGTTCGTTTGAATTTATTTAAAATATCTTCTGCTGAATCTTTTTCATAATAAATAATATCAGACGCTCCATGCATTAGGCTTCCAACTTTTACGGTATCGTACAGGCTTTTATCAAACATGATACTTCTAATATCGTTTAATGTGAGTATTCCTAAAAATTCATTTTCTTCATTCACAACCGGAAAATGGTTTCGAGAAGATTTAGCTACAGCCTTATTTACAATTTCTCCTAAAAGCATATCCGGATTTAGTACTATAAAATTTGTTTCAATTACTTTATCGATATTTAACAACATCAACACATTTTTATCTTTATCATGTGTAATAAGTTGCCCTTTTTTAGCCAATTCAGCCGCATAAATATTGTGAGGTATATATTTTCGGGTAATTAAAAACGAGATAGATGCGACAATCATTAATGGAACAAATAATTCATAGCCACCTGTTATTTCGGCAATTAAAAATATCGCTGTAAGCGGAGCTTGTAATACACCTGCCATCAAACCAGCCATACCAACCATAGCAAAATTGGTTAAAGATAATTGGTGGCTAAATAAATTACTATAATTAACAATCATGGCTATTAAATAACCCGAAATACTTCCAGTAAAAAGCGTCGGTGCAAATACACCCCCAACGCCTCCAGCACCAAAGGTAAACGACATAGCAACCACTTTGAAAAGAATCAAACCTACGAGTAATGCTGTAACAACCCAAATATCTTCAGGTACAATTTTAAAAATATTATTCTGTATTACATCATTTATATTCCCTTTCAAGATATTATTTATGGTTACGAACCCCTCACCAAAAAGAGGCGGAATAAAATATACAATAACTCCTAGTAAAGCTCCTCCAATCAACAATCTCTTATATGGGTTTAACCACCGTTTAAAATAATTCCCAACAGCAAAATAAACCTTACTAAAATATATGGATACCATAGCCGATGTTACGCCTAATAGAACATAAAAAGTAACATCAGATAATAAAAATTTATCCTGCACTTTAAAATGAAGTAACACATCATCTCCAAAAAAGAAATAAGATGTTAATACCGCTGTAATTGAAGCCAATAATAATGGAATCATAGAAGCCAATGTTAACTCTAAACTAAAAATTTCTACAGCAAAAACTATGGCAGCAATGGGTGCTTTAAATATAGATGACATCGCTCCTGCGGCTGCTGCCCCTATAAGTAAAGTACGTGTTGTTTGATTTAAATGAAATAATCTTGCAAAATTTGAACCTAAAGCGGCACCTGTAGCAACCGTTGGGCCTTCTAATCCAACAGAGCCTCCAAAGCCAACAGTTAGTGGAGCAGTAATTAAGGATGCCCACATTTGACGTCGAGGCATCAATCCTTTTAATTTAGAAATTGCAAATAACGTAGATGGGATACCATGACCCACAGGTTTTTTAATTACAAATTTTACAATTAGTAAAACAATAAATAAACCAATAATTGGGAATATAAAATAAAATACCTGGTGTATATTCTTAATAAATTCACCTTCAAGTAATTCTTGAATTAGA
>CAYPHN010000141.1:0-5938 GCA_964410265.1 uncultured Flavobacteriaceae bacterium
GCCTTTAAAACATGACCACCGTCAAAGACGGTGGTTTTTCAATGAGAAATAAATATTAGAAAACGGACCAGCCAAATTACCTATCATAGAAGTAAATCCCGATAACCATCCCATAATTCCAGAAAATACCCAATGTTTTGGTATTTTATATGATTTTTTTATTTCCATCCAAATCATTATACTAACAGTAACTAAAATAAATACCGACATAACTTCTTTGAATAATTTTTCTGAAATGCTATTTCCCCACCATACACCAACGATAACACCCAAAAACATCATTGGTATTAATTTTTTTAAATAATACCACTGTGTATGCTTGTTATAATAAATAACTGCAAAAACGTCAGCAAAAATCATCATGGGAAGTAAAGCACCAGTAGATTCTTTACTGCCAAAAACCAACACCATCAATATAACCGTAATCACACCTATACCTTTGATACCTGATTTACCCAATCCTAATGTAAATGCTGCCAACAAAAGAAGTATCCAGTCTGAATTATTAATAAAATTTAAATAAGCCATATTTAGCATATTAGAAACCAAATTTCTTGAATAAGATATTATAGGTATCCATAGTATCTACATCTATAGTATTATAATTTACATCTAAAATATAAACATCTTTTGCATTAGATATTAATATTTTTCTCGCACCATAATCTTTATTTAATAATTTAAATTCATTAAAATAACTGGATTTAAAAATTGCTGGTACTCCTGCTCTATTTTTCAATTTGCTTGCAACTATATTTTTATTATTATCTAAAAAGCATTTTAGGAGTTTGTCATAGTAATCTACATCTAGTAAGGGTTGATCAGCCAAAGTTATTAATACGGCATCGAAAATAAGAGACTTTTTATCAAAGTAATGTATGGCACAAGCCAAAGAAGTCCCCATTCCTGTCTTCCAATATTGATTGTAGACTATTTTAACTTTACTTTGATCTATTTCCTTTAAAATTTGTTCGGCATGTGCTCCTAAAACGACAAAAACATCATCTACATTTGAGTTTATTCCTTGTTCAATAGCATGTCCGAGAAGTGTTGTGTTTTTCCAGGGTAATATTTGTTTTAATACACCCATTCTTTTTGATTCACCTGCGGCAAGTATTATCATAGCTGTTTTTAGCTTCTTACCCATGATTTTTTCCTTATAAGGAAACATTCAAATGTATTTTTCCTGTTTTATCTTTGAGTGATTTTGGTTCTTCTTTTCTAATTACCGCAAGTATTTCTGAGCAGATAGATAAAGCAATCTCTTGCGGTGTTTCTGCACCAATATTAAGACCTGCTGGTCCGTATATATAATCAAATATTGATTCGTCCATTAATGGATCATGTTCTATAAGGTCATTTAAAATTTTCTCTCTACGATTTGATGGACCTAATAATCCAATATACAAAGGTTTAGCATCTTTTAATGCTAGTAAATATTGAAGATCTTTAAAATAGCTATGTGTCATTAAAACAAGGGCTGTGTTTTTATTTACAATTCCGAAATCTATATTTTCAGGCGACATATAAATCAATGCAGTGGCTCCTGGAAAATCTGTGACTGTCTGTGAATTTGATGTATTGGTAACGACAACAACCTCCCAACCTAAGGAAGAAGATAAGCTACATAAATGTGCGGCATCATGTTCTGCTCCAACAATTATTAGTTTAAAGCAGGGTTGCATAATCTGTACAAAAACCTCTGAATTCGTTTTATCTATATTTTGAAAATTACTCTTAGCAGCAAAACCAAATATTTCTTTATTGCTAAATTGTATGTTAGATCCGTAAGATTTATTTTCTCCTATTTCTTTGGAGTGGTAAGTGCTAATTTTAAAAGATTTTCGATTAATAAGGTCGTTTTGTAAGCATTGAATCATATCGTAATCTGGATCAAATAATTCAATTAAAATATAAAGAACACCTTCGCAACCCAATCGGTATCTACCATCATAACTCATCATCTTAGGTATACCAATTCTAAAAACAGAACCAGATTGTTTTAAGATTTCTTTTTCAACACAGCCGCCACTCACAGCTCCTGTTAGGCTTCCCTTTTCATCAATCAACATCCGTACTCCCGGTCTTCTATAAGATGAGCCATTTAAGGCAACAACGGTAGCCACTACGGTTTTTAAGCCGTTTTGTTTGGCTTTAAGAAACGCTTGAATCAAATTTTTAAACTCGTGTGTCATAGCATAAAGAAATATATCATTTTAGCTAAAACGGTTTTAAATTGCTCATCCAAATATGGCTTTATTTTCAATAAATGGTTGTTTCGTTAACCTAACTCCAGTTGCCGCTTTTATTGCATTTGCTAGGGCTGCACCTGCAGGTGGTAAGGTTGGTTCTCCTAGTCCTGTAGGGGAAAATTCATTTTCAATAAAATAGGTTTCAACTATTGGCGTTTCATTCATCCTTATCAAACGGTATGTATCAAAATTATTGGATTGAGGAACACCATTATTAAAATCTAAATTACCATACATAGCATGACCAATACCGTCGATTACACCTCCTTCAACCTGATTAATAGCACCTAACGGGTTTACAACTATACCACAATCAATGGCACAAGTTACTTTTTTCACAACAGGAATTCCTGATTCCATAACTACATCTGCTACTTCTGCAACATGTGTATTATGACAATAATAAGCAGAAAACCCTTGGTAAATACCATCTGATACTTTTCCCCAATTTGATTTTTCTACAACCTTTTGAATTACTTTTTCCATTCTATTAGCAGAATATTGAATTCTTTCATCTGTATTGCCTTTTACTTTTTGTAGCAAGTCCAATCTCAATTGAACTTTATCTATATCTAAAATTTCTGCCAATTCATCAAAAAAACTTTGTTCCGCGAAAGCGAGAAAATTGGTATAAGGTGCTCTCCACGCACCGGTAGTAATATTACTTTTATATTTTGCAGAATCTACCTGGTAATTTTCTATCGCACCTGCAGGGAAAAAATTAGGAATCAAACCATACATACCACTATTTATAGCAGCTTCTTTTAAGTGGTATCCAACAATTTTATTATTTTTAATTGCAGCACTAATTTTGTATTTAATGGCCGGACGGTAAATACCATCTGTCATATCATCTTCTCTAGAAAAAATTACTTGAACGGGTTTCTTTACTTTATTAGAAATTTCTGCAGCTTCTATAGCGAAATCACCATATAATCTTCTTCCAAAGCCTCCACCCATTCTTGTCATTTCTAAAGAAATTTCTTTAAGATCTCTATTTAATATTTTAGAAATTCTTTCTGCTGTACCTTTTGGTGTTTGAATTGGCCCTACCAGTTCTACTTTTTCGTCTGTGACATTGGCGAAAAAATTCATGGGCTCCAAACAATTGTGTGGAATAATTGGAGATTCATAAATTCGTTCTACCACCCTATCAGCCGATTTAAAAGCTTTTTTTATATCTCCATCAGATCTAAGTGTTTTAAATTCCTTGCCATTTAATAAGTCTAACAGTATTTTATCATGGTCTTTTGTACTTTCTAAAGGAGTATCTACTTTCCATTCTGCTTTTAATGCCTTTTTTGCTTGCATGGCCTCCCAAGTACTATTGGCCAATACTGCAACTTTATCTCCAAATTGAAAAACATCCATCACACCTTGTTTTGACCTTGCTTCGCTGTCATCAAAAGACACCAATTTCTGACCAAAAGCAGGAGGTCTTAAAACAGATGCATATAACATACCTTCTCGCTTAAAATCTATGCCAAATAAAGGTTTGCCCGTTACAATTTTATCAATATCCACATTTTTGATTTCTTTTCCGATTATATTAAAGTCTTTAGGGTTCTTTAATTTTACATCTTTTGGAACATCTAAGCCAGCAGCTTCTAAAACAACTTCTCCATATCCTAATTTATCTCCTTGGCTATTTGATATAATTCCACTTTTAACTGTGCAATCTGATGCATCTACACCCCATCTTTTAGCGGCTGCATTGACTAACATTTGTCTTGCCGTTGCCCCAGTTTGACGTAAAGGATCCCAACCAAATCTGATAGATTGACTTCCTCCGGCAACTTGTCTTTTAAAGACATCTGTATTTAAGCCTCCTTGAACAACATAGACGTTTTTCCAATCTACATCTAATTCTTCCGCTATAATCATTGGCATAGAGGTCTTCACTCCTTGTCCAATCTCTGGGTTTGGAGCAAAAATAGTTACCATACCGTTATTGGCAATTTTTATAAATGCATTGAAGTCATTAAAGTTTAATTTTGAAAGATCAGTAGGCGGCTTAACGCTAGGTTTGCAAGCGGTAAACATATTAAAACCAATAATCAATCCCCCTCCTGTTAAAGCGGATACTCTTAAGAAGGATCTTCTGTCTATTGTAGATTTTTTTTTATTCATTTTCAAAGAGATAAATGGTTAACTTAAAGTTTTAGCTGCTTTTGCTACTGCAATTTCTATTCGATTGTACGAGGCACATCGGCATATATTGCCATGCATTGCCTCTCTAATTTCTTGGTTACTCGGATTTGAATTCTTATTTAAAAAAGCAGAGGCTGTCATTATTTGACCCGCCTGACAATATCCACACTGAGGTACATCAATTTCTTTCCATGCCTCTTGAACTGGGTGTGTACCATTCTCACTCAATCCTTCAATAGTAACAATTGATTTGCCATCAATTTGTGCTATGGTTATAGAACAACTTTTAACTGGTTCGCCATTTAGATGTATCGTACACGTTCCGCATTGTCCAATACCACAGCCATATTTTGTACCTAAAAGCTCAAGGTGATCACGAAGTACCCAAAGAACTGGTGTTTCAGGATTCGCTTCTACGGAATGACTTTGTCCATTAATTTTTAAAGTAAACTTTGACATGAAAAATTATTTAGAAATTATTTGTGTAAATAATTGAAATCTGAAGATTCATTTAAACACACATTAAACAAGCAAGTTAATTAAAAAAAAGGAATTTATAATTTAATTTAAAGGAAGATTAATGGTAAATCGGTGTTTTTAATAAAAATTTAACTAAAATCCAATAATTTACAAGCTACTCTATTGTTAGGTAAAATAAAAAAAACGAGTAATTACTCGGTTTTTAAATACAATATTTATAAATCACTAATGGCTTTGCGCCTTAGCATCTTCAATCATTTTTTTATTGGCGGCTACACCAATTTCAACTCTTCTGTTTTTTGCGCGATTGGTATCTGAATCATTTTTAAACCTAGGCGCTGTTTCACCATATGCTTTTATGGAAAACCTATTGGTGGCAACACCTTTAGATTGAATATAATGTGCTACAGCATCGGCTCTTCTTTTCGATAGTTTCATATTGTAATCATCATTACCCACATCATCTGTATGGCCTTCTATCATTAGTTCAGTGTCTGGAAACTCATTAAATATTTCAGCAACAGCATTCAAATTCTTTTTTGCTACATCTGTTAAATTGGAACTATCAAAAGCAAAATTCACTCCACTTTTATCATCAAAAATAATTTGTATCCCTTCACCTACTCTTCTTACTTCTGCACCCGGAACAGCTTCTGAAATCTTATTTGCCTGTTTGTCCATATGATTTCCTATTAGGCCTCCAGCAGCACCTCCTATGGCAGCACCAATTAAAGCCCCTCCAATATTTCCACCGATTAATCCACCAACCAAAGCACCTGCTGCAACTCCAATTCCAGCTCCTCTTTGCGTTTTATTGGAATTTTGAATAGCAGTACAACTTGCTGTAAAAGAAAGTATTACAGCAATTATTAAAAACAAACTTGTTATTTTTTTTATCATTTTATTATATTATAGTTTGGTTAATATTTTATAAAGAAAAATCTTCAGAAACTTTAGTAAATGTCATTATAACATCAAAAGGATTCCCTTCATATGTAGTTTCTACCCGCATTTCCATACTGTTTTCACTTAGATTATCAATATTTGATCGATAT
>CAYPHN010000141.1:5948-8778 GCA_964410265.1 uncultured Flavobacteriaceae bacterium
GGCCATATCTAAAGGTTTATTTTTTTCATCAACATATTTGAATTGAAATTGGTAAGAACCATCTCCTGGCTCAAAAAATGACCAGTGAATTCTATTCATACTCGCTTCGCAACGTGCAGAACTATTTAAAGTAAACTTACCTGATCCGTTATTTGGTATAAAAACCCACTGACTTCCTTTAAAACAAGGAGAATCTGCTAAATCAAACAAATTTGCTTTGTATAGACCTTTATCACCAACAAACCTAATATTGGTTACTTCCCAAGTTCCTTTTAATGTTTTCTTACTTAATTTGGGTGTACTACTACTTGTATCGGATTTGGTTGATCCACAGGAAATTACTAAAAAAGCTAATGTTAAGTAAATAATTTTTTTCATATTGTTTGGTTTTAAATTTCTGATTATCAAAGTTAATAAAAAAAGTTTATTAGCTCTATTTCATTAAAATATTGTTTAATAAAACTTAATTTGATTAAATATTAATTCAATTTAATGGAATTAGTACATTAAAATTTCTTGTAATTCTTTTAAAAATCTATTTTTAGGGAGATAACCGTCTTCTAGATTTTTAGAAAAAGGAATGGGAGTTTCTAAGGCAGCAACTCTTTTTATCGGCGCATCTAAATATGCAAAGCAATTTTCTGTAATCAATGCAGATAAATCGGATGCCATACCACCAAACATGCTATCTTCTTGTAAAATAATCGCTTTTCCTGTTTTTTTAACCGAATTATAAATAGTTTCTGTATCTAAAGGCTGTAAGGTTCTTAAATCAATGACATCTGCATCTATAGATTCATTTCCTACAATTTCTAATGCCCAATGTACACCCGCACCATAGGTAATAATACTAATATCATTACCGTGTTTTAATAAGGATGCCTTACCAAACGGAATTGTATAATAACTATCGGGTACTTCCTGATATACAGATCGGTACAATTGTTTATGCTCAAAAAATAAGACTGGATTTGGATCTGCAATTGCCGTAGCTAACAATCCTTTAGCATCATAAGGAAAAGCTGGGTAAACAACTTTTAAACCAGGTGTTTTTGTAAACCATGCCTCGTTGGTTTGACTGTGAAATGGTCCCGCGCCTACCCCCGCCCCACAAGGCATTCGTAAAACGATATCTGCATTTTGACCCCAACGATAATGTGATTTTGCCAATAAATTTATTACCGGGTTAAAACCTGATGTTATAAAATCCGAAAATTGTAATTCAACAATAGATTTAATTCCGCTAATTGATAAACCATAAGCTACTTCGATTATGGAAGATTCGCAAATAGGTGTATTTCTAATTCTATCTTCTCCAAATTTCTCTAAAAAACCTTCTGTGATTTTAAAAACACCTCCATACTCCGCAATATCCTGTCCCATTATTACCATATCTTGATGACGTTCCATGGCTTGGTATAATCCTTTAGAAATGGCATCAACCAATCTTATTTTTGATTTTTTATTATTTTCTATTACTTCTTGATATTCAATATTTTGAAATACATCATCTAATTCATTTTTTAAATTAAATTCAACCTCATTTTCATCAAAAGCTATTTTTAAATTACTGCTTATTTCCTGGCTAAACTCTGATTTAATTTTCTCGTTTAAAATTTCAGTTAAAATGTTTTCACGGATTAAAAATTCTTTAAAATTATTAATCGGATCTTTTTTCGACCAGGTATCTATAAGTTCTTTTGGAACATATTTTATTCCACTTGCCTCTTCATGACCTCGCACTCTAAATGTTTTAAATTCTAACAATACCGGACGTGGGTTTTTGCGAATGCTTATTGCTATTCTATTCACCTTATTATAAACTTCAAGAATATTGTTTCCGTCAATAATATGACTTTCCATACCGTAGCCTAAGCCTTTATCTGCAATGTGCTTACAATTAAATTGATTTTTTGAAGGTGTTGACAAACCATAACCGTTATTTTCTACACAAAATAGTACAGGTAAGTCCCAAACTGATGCCACATTCAATGCCTCATGAAAATCTCCTTCACTTGTGCCTCCTTCCCCCGAAAAAACAGCGGTTAAATTACCATTCTTCTTTAGTTTGTTAGCAAGCGCAATACCATCTGCAACTCCAAGCTGCGGTCCTAAATGAGAAATCATTCCAATTATATTGTAGGTTTGTGTACCAAAGTGAAAAGAACGCTCCCTTCCTTTTGAAAAACCATTGGCCTTGCCTTGCCATTGTGAGAATAAACGATTTAATGGAACTTTTCTTGTTGTAAACACACCTAAATTACGATGCATTGGTAAAATATATTCTTCTTTTTTTAATACTGATGTTAGTCCAACCGATATCGCCTCCTGCCCAATTCCGGAGAACCATTTAGATATCTTCCCTTGTCGAAGCAAGATTAACATCTTTTCTTCAATCATACGTGGTAAGAGCATTGCTTTATACAATTCTAGCAATTGTTCTGAACTCAAATTTTCTTTTTGAAACTGCATTTATTACTAAATTTTAATAATATTTTATTGAATTTAAAGAGTAGATAAATGTAATGTTATTGTATTTAAAAAAACTAATAAAAGATTAAGAATTTTACACAAGTATTCAAAGAAAACACTTCGGGTGATTTTGAATTATGCATGTTGCGTTATGAATTAAATTTTTAAATACAAATGAGTTCCTGTAATAAAGCACTACGGCATAACTATGTATAAATCAATTTCATACAGAGATGTAACGGACTATTATAAAGATAAAACCATCCAATAATTATTTTGGATGGTTTTTAAGTTGATTACTATTATCAATAGTCCGTTAAGGTTTGCATTAAACAGTTGATTATCAATAAAATAAGTT
>CAYPHN010000142.1:0-8768 GCA_964410265.1 uncultured Flavobacteriaceae bacterium
TCAATACAAATTAAAATAAATTAGCTGTACTTTATTTGTTATATCTTATTTTATTTACATGCTATTTTTACATTTTTTTAAATCGTTTCATGATTTCTTTCCAATTGGTGAAAATAATTCCTTCGTCTTTAAAAAACTGGATAAGATCAGGATCTGCAAACATTTCGTATTCCCATACACGTTGTTGCCAAGAGTTTGTAATACTTTTTAAATTTTCTGTATCTATAGAAGGATGAAATATAATTTCAGTTAATCCGGGTTTTAAGGATTTAACAAGTTGTTTGAATTTTTCAATTTTATCTTCATAAGTATTACCTTTTGGAGCACTGGTAAAGAAATCTAGTTTTGGCATTGTATAAGATGCGGCTAATTTAATTACACTTTCATCAATTGGAAACCCTCGTGCCCTAAATATATCAACAACCTCTGGGTTAGATAAATCTATAACATTTGCAGGAATACCGTATTCTTCAGCAACTTTAAAAAAAACTTTTACATAGCTAGGATGACCGTAAAGAGTTCCCATGTGGGTATCGATATGATCTGGCCTGTACCCTAATGCAATAGATTTTTCAATTTGTGCTCTAATTTCTTTTTCTACTTCTTCTGCCGATGCATGTGCAACCACATCTGGTACTTCATGCCATAACATGCCGTCAGGATCGATTAGACCTGGAACATCATTTGGATCTAACACCGGCCCCCAACGATAATTTTGCCATTCACTAGTAAGTGTTAGGTGTAATCCTACATCCATACTTGGATTTTCTATGGCCCATTGTACAAATGCTTCAGCATTCGGACAAGGCATCATAATTGCAGCAGATTGAATGTTTTTATTGAGCAATATTTTTTCTGCGGCAATATTTGCTTCCTCACTCATTCCAATATCATCTGCATGGAGCATAATTACTTTCTTACCTTCTGGATACCCAAGCCTTTCGGCCCAATTTTTTGGTTCAGATTGTATTATTTCGGCTATAGGTTCCTCCTTTATATTTTCACATCCAATGAAAATATATAGGAATAAAAAAGTAAATAATAGAAGTTTAAAAGATTTTTTAATACGGATAGTTGTTTGCATGATATTTAAATTATTTAATTATTTATGATTCGTTGGGTAAATGTAAATAGGGTTTGTGTATATCCAAGGTACTTGATCACCTTTAAAATTTAAAAAAGCTTCAACACGATAATTACCAGGTATACTTTTTAGGTCAAATTCATAATTGTATGCCTCATTTTTGGTGTCAATAATTTCGCCATCCTTAACCAATTTGAATTGCACCGGAAAAGGGGAAACAGCGCGAATTTTAGCAACTGAATTAGAAGCTATAGAATCTCCAAGAATTGCATTAATATTGTTATCTGCATCTGTAGAAAAATATTGAAAACCCTTAGCGTTTGCAAGACTTTCAAATGCGATAAAAACATGGCCTTTTACCAGGTTTTCTTTGATGTTTTTATTGTTAAAAGAATCGCTAAACACATGGGTATTCACATAATTAAAGGAAGTAAAATAGGTGTCAATTTCAAATTTAAAAGCCCATCCTATCTCATTAGAATCCGAAAGTAATAATTTTTCTTTCCAACCGGGTTCAACTAAAGAAATTTGATCAGCATTTGGCCCAACCCATTCAACCATACCGTCATCTGTATATCGAGCTCTAATATTTTGATTGTTATGTGCATCAACGGCTGCCATACCAACCACTTTTTTAAATTGATTGATAGAATCCCACCTTGCTAATATTTCTTTTTGTTCATCAAATATTTCTCGAAGCGCCCAATGCCTGTACTGTTTTCCGTTGATAATAAAATTGGTTATGAGTGCGGCAGTACCTCCCTCATTTTCTTCTTCTTTAAAATCAGTATGGATATTGTATATTTCCATCGCCTGATAATCGGGATTGGCCCAATCATGTTTTTCTTCTGTATGTACATATAACACTAAACCGCCATCATTTACTACTTGTTTTATTAGTGAATCTTTTGGCTGTTTCCAATTTAATATGGTGTCTTTCATCGGAGAGACCATTAATCCACTTTTTTCAGTTCCGGCTTCGATAATGATTTTATCATAAATGCCGTGATAAGCTCTTGGAAATGAGTCTAAATGAGAATGGGCATGATCGGATAAGAAAATGAAATCTAATTTCGCTTTTTTTGCGGCGGGTAAAATTTCTTCTATAACACCTCTGCTGTCATGAGACCAATAGGAGTGTGCGTGTAATACGCCTTTGTAGTCTGTTTTTTTAATATATTTTGTTGGTTCTTTATATTTAGCTTTCAGATCATTCCGTGCTTTTTCTAATTTGGGATAAACAGAAATGTTACGCCAAAAAGATGGAGCAGCATATATCAAGGCAGAAATTATCAATATAACCAAAAGAGATATAACTGTTTTTAGTAATATTTTGAATATTTTTTTTAACATAAGATAAATTTAAAATGCAATTCTTCAATCTTTCTATCTTTGAATTTTTTAATTCAAATATTTCTCAAACCAATTAAAACCATCCTGATAAACTTTTTCAAGCGGAATGGTATGATGTTTTGCCGGATACCATATAATATTTTTAGGGTTACCAGCTTTTTTATATAATAATTTACTCATCAATGGCGGTACAATATCGTCGTTTTCTGCATTAATCATCAATAGAGGTCTAGGAGAAATTTTTGCAACAAAATTCTTTGGTTCTATAATACTTGTGTAGTCTTTAGCGTTGGATGATAACGCTTTTTTGCCATACAATAAATTTAATTGACCTCCCGCTAAAACTAAAACGGGAACTTTTACCCGTTCATCAACACCTGTAAAAATTGCGCCAGTTATTCCGCCTAAACTAATACCAAAAAACCCAATTTTTTTATTGTCTAAATCTTTTCTTGAATAAATAAAATCTACAGCCCTTCTAAGATCAAAAACAGTTTGACTAATAATACCTCTTGTCCAATATTTATTTTTACCGGTAAAATCAAATTCATATTTATTCTCCATTCGATCACCGTGGTTACTGATGTCTATTCTTAAAACGGCATAACCTTTTTCCGTAAAAAAATCATTACCATATTCAATATAATCTACAGTTTTATTATCGCCTTTACCATGTAATAATATGATAACCGGAAGTGGCTTAGTAGCATTGTTAGGAATACTTAATAAACCTGTTACTTTTTTATTATGTATACTACGATAAGTAAGGCTGTAAAGTTTTGAATTGTCATTATTTCGTATAAGTTTGATGGAGTCTTTTAATGGAATATCTCTGTCATAGTCATAATATTTTGTTACAGGTAATGCTTCGGCAGTTCCACAAGAAGTCAAAATTCCAATCCCGATTATAAATAGAAAATAATTAATGTTCATTTTATTGATTTAAATGTATTAATGATGCAATGCTCTAATGTTTTAAAGTTAATTATCTCATTTAATCACTCCATCACTCAATTCTTCTTACAATACCTCATCATCATCGGCAACATACATTCTTGTGCTTTTTGTGTATTTACCACCATTGGGATCCGAATATTCTAAGTCAATATAAAATGCTTTATACCCTTTTTTAGGAAATTGAATTTCATATTTAATTTCCTTATTTTTTTCAGAAGGAATTATTTTCGATATAAATTCTTCATTTCTAAAATCACGGTCATCAGAATCGGCAAACCATACATACATATTTAATAATTCGTCAGACGTTGTTTTTACCGTTAGAATTGCAGATTTTTTATCTGAAGATATTTGATAGATCAAATCGTTATATGGTTTTTTCTCTAAAGTTTTTTCCCAAAAGGCACTAATAGCTCTGGTAGCTTGTTCACCTCCTCCTAGACCATGTCCTGCATTGGGTACATAATGAATATAATTTTCTCCGGGAATATCATTGATATAATTTTTAATAGCATCTAGCGGCCAATATTGATCATTTGTACCAATTACTATTAATTTTGGAATGGTAAGTTTGTCGCGGTAGGAGTAAGGGTCGATCATTTGTGTAATGGCATTCCCATCAGGTGAATTTACTGTTTGTGGAATTTCTAATTTGGTATAATCTTCAATCTGGATGCTATATTCTTTCCAGACTTCAACCTGATAATCTAAACTTACAGGCATGTTTAATACATCGATAACCATTGGGGCAATAGCCTCAACTCTTTTGTCTTGAGAACCTGTTAGCCAAGTGGTCCAACCTCTTTTAGAAGCACCGCTAACTGTAAACCTTGTTATATCTTTATTGAGTTTTTCTTTAGAGAATTCTTGTACGGCATCCATGGCTTTTACGGCACTTTTTACCATTGGGAAAAGTAAAGGCCAGCTATAATCTTTGTCTTTTTTAAAATTATGTAAGGTAAATGATATCAATTGATCTTCAACCAAGTCATCATATAAAGGTTGTTTCGGCGTTTGGCGAACAATGGCAACCATGGCTTTATTTTTTTGTGCCATAGCAGCAAAATTTTTGGTGGACTTGTGGTCATTAGATTTCCAGTTAGGTAAATCACCTTTTGAGCTACCTCCTGTAATAAAAAGTAAAGCACCATCATAATTAATTTCTGTTGGAACAAGTACTGTTAATTGGTGTGTCCAAATATGCTCTCTCCATTTTTGAGAAGTAAGCAATAAGTCGTAGGCGGTTACATCACCAACAGGGTAGCTTTCCTTAAGTTCCCATTTAAATGTATTGTCGCCGTTATCTAAATATCTTTCTAAAGCCGTCTCCGGTGTAATGGGTACAACTTTTTTTGGTGAACTTTTAGCTTCTGTTGCACATGAACTTATAAATAACAGTACGGGAATGCATAATAATATTGACAATTTTTTAATCATGATAAATGGTTTTATTTTAATATTTATTCTATTTTTCTAAACTCTAAACTCTAAACTCTAAACTCTAAACTCTAAACTCTTAATTCTTTTTAGGTCTCGGACTATTTTTCACAAGTTCCAGAGCTTCTTTGATGAAAATTTCGGCAGTCATTTCACCCAAACTGGTTCTACTAACATAATCATAGCGGTCAAAACTATTAAAATCTACTTTGGTTAACATATAACCAAAAGCATCATTGGTAAGTCCGAAAAGAAAAGCATGTTCTGTATTCATATTTCTTTTCAAATAAAAACCAATATTTGGTAATGCTTCTCCCGGTATGGTTAATATCTGAGCCGTTCCTATATTTAATAAATTAATTCTTGTATTTATAATATTTTCATTTGAAGTATGCAATCCTAAAGGAGAGTTTTTTATTATAAAACGCATTATTTCTGAATCTACAGGAAATTCTACCTCTTTACTTGTAACGAAGATATCCGGATTTTTTTGTATTGGAGCTTCTTTAACTATTCTTAAAGCCTCATCGGCAAGTAAATTACCAATTCTTTGACATTCTTCCCATGTAGCAACTTCTTTATTATTCTCTCTTCTATTATCTGCAGTCACCATTCCGCCTTGAGCGCCGTTCATAAAAATAGCAACACCACCTGCTTTAGCTTCTATTCTATCATATAAAGGACCAACCATGTCCGGACTAAGAATACCTCTTCCGCTTCCAATTACTTCAGGGTGTATGGCATAATTAACCAGTGTTGCAATAGTTTTACCTTGTTTATCAATGGCTTGAATTACACCACAACGTCTGTCATATAGATTCGGAGCATAGTAATTATAGGCAATGGTTTCTGCAGCTTCACCCACAGCGATTTTTAAATCTGCATTTTCTAAATTTTTAATTGCTTCGTTAACTCTCATTTTTAGAGGGTTTTGCTTCGTTAACTGCATCTGCAATTTGGACCACACACCAGTCTAAATATTTTAGATCAGCTCCAGTAATTCCATTTTCATCTCGAAAACCATATGCATCGGGAGCACTATGTGTATGAGTGGCACCTATTAATATGTTTTCTGGTTTAACCCCTTTGATCAATTTTCTTGATTTATCTCCTAAAACAGCGGGCCATCCTAAATTGTCAACATTTACTATGGCAATTCTTTCTCCATTTTTTTCAAGAACCATTGCCCTAACAGATAATTCACCTTTTTTAATATTTGTAGGTTTTGGTGTACCAACGCCACCTGAAACCGCTATTAATGGTGTTGGCGTTATATTTCTCATGGCGGCTCCAACTTTTAATTTTTGAGCATTTAACGAATTTATTGAAATGATACTAAAAATCAGAAATGTAAATAACGATATTTTCATTGCTTATTATTGAAATTTTGTCGAAATTAGGAAATATATTAATATTAAAGTGAATATATAGCGATATTAATCATAAGAATTTATGGGTAAATATGATATATTGATTAATACTGATAGTATATTATCTAAATTACATGTTTTAACATATTTTCTATTTTGTTTTAGATAATATTAACATATATTAGCTTTAATATTATGCACGCATAGTATAATTAACTCAATTATTAACGTTGATCAAATATTGAAATAGATATTAAATATTTTGATCAAATAAAATTAAATTTATGGTTAAAAGGAACAAATTATTTTTAATTGGTCTTACACTTACTGTATGGATGTCGCTTTTTGTAGTGTCATGTAGTTCTGATGACAGTGGAGGAAATACATTTCCGCTTTCAGCAGATATCTTTAACAGTATTGATGACAAACAAGTCGCCTTTCAGGGGCTTACCCATAGTGCTATTAGTTGGTTATGGGATTTTGGAGATGGAAATATCAGCAACGAACAAAACCCCGTTCATATATATGAAAACGGTGGTTTTTACACAGTAACATTAACTGCTACCGGTAATAGTGGTGAAAGTATAGTTACTGAGGTTAAATTGGCTTTAGCACTTACGCCTTACGTATTGCTTACAGGTGGGCCAACAGCAGAAAATGGTAAAACTTGGAAGCTTTCAGGAAATCATTCTGCTTTTGATTATTTTGCTTGGGCTGATGATGTTCTTACACCTATTGATGGTGTGCCAAACCCATTATCCGCAGGTATTTTTGGAACAGGATTAGGTATGGGAGAGGTATATAGTGATGAATTTACTTTTTTCTTTGATGGTAGATTCATGATAGATGTTAAAGAAGATAATGCTGCTTTTTCAGGAATTGTTTATCAGTTTCTTACCACAGGTGGTGCAGGAATTGTAAATGATTCGGGGCAAGGTTTTGGTTTAGTAACAGGGCTATATGCGCCTGAGGCAAATTTAACATTTGACTATGTTGCAAATGAAGATTTCACTAACCCTTCTATATTTGGAGCGGTTACTTACCCAGGTATTACTACTATGGATTTTACAAATAACGCTTATGTTGGATTTTTAGATTTCCAAAGAAAAGTTATTGTTCGGGAGATTACAGATGACACTATGAGGTTGGTGCTTTTTGCATCTTTAGACCCTGATGCAGCGGGTGCTGGATTGAGTACACATGCCTTAATTCTTACGTTCGAAGTAGTGAGATAATATTTATATTATTGATAGATAACGACAAAATATATACAATTAATTCAAAAATTAAGTATGGACAATAATAATAATAAAAAATATATAGCAAGACATGTATTTGCCTTAGCTCTATTTGCAATGTTGTTACTGGTGAAGACCGAGACATTTGCACAAACAAATAACATTGATGTAACTGGTAACATTACTTCATCTGAGGATGGTATGAGTTTACCGGGAGTAAGTATTTTAGAAAAAGGTACAAGTAACGGAGTTTCTACAGACTTTGATGGTAATTATAATATATCTGTAGCAGAAAATGCAACTCTTGTTTTCTCTTTTATAGGGTTTGAAGCTCAAGAGATTGCGGTGGATGGCAATAACAGTATAGATATTGTTTTGACACCAAGTGCTGAGGCATTGGATGAAATAGTCGTTACAGCTTTAGGTATAAAACGTTCAGAGAAATCACTAGGTTATTCTGTAGCTAAAGTAAAGGCTGAAGAATTTACAAGGGTAGTTAATGAAAACGTTTTGAAATCAATGTCAGGTAAAGTAGCAGGTGTTACTATTAACTCTACCGGAGGCACAGGGTCATCTGTAAGTATGGTTATTCGGGGCGCTACTTCTTTAAGTACAGACAATCAACCACTTTTTGTGGTAGATGGTGTACCAATTGCAAATTCGGATGCAAACAATGGTGGTATTGGTAATAGAAATAAAGTAGATTACGGAAATGCAATCTCCGATTTAGACCCAGAAAGTATTGAAAGCGTATCTATTTTAAAAGGCCCTAGTGCCGCTGCATTATATGGTACTAGAGCAGGTAATGGGGTTGTGATAATCACAACCAAAAAAGCAAAAGAAGGGGAAGGGATGAGAGTTACTATTTCTTCGAACACAGTTTTCGATGTTCCTTTCAAATTTTATAATAGAAGTAACCAATTTACTACCGGATTTTTCTCTTATAGACCTGAAAATGTTGGAAGTAATATACTACCTGACATTGCTTACGGAGATGGAGCAGCAACTGGTCCGGAAAACGATAAAGGATATTATGCAGTGCAATGGGATGCACCTTTAGATGCAAATGGTCAACCAATTCCTACAGAACTTAAATCATATCCAAATAATGTTAAAGAATTTTTAAATGATTACGCTTTTACTACAATCAATAGTGTATCTATTTCAAGTGCAGCACAAGCTGTAAATTATAGATTGGGTGTTAGTAATATGACACATGAGGGATTGATACCAAATTCTGATCTGAATAGAAATAGTTTTTCCTTAGCAGCATCGTCGAAGTTATGGGATAAATTGACTGTTAGTACTAATATAAATTTTAATCATTCA
>CAYPHN010000143.1:0-8756 GCA_964410265.1 uncultured Flavobacteriaceae bacterium
ATGAAACCCACCAACAAACCTTAACCGTAAATAACAGTAAAATTAGATTAACGATTCCGGCAGGAATAAAAAACGGACAAGTAATTAAAATTAAAGAAAAAGGAGGAGAAGGAATAAATGGAGGTCCGAAGGGTGATTTATACATCAAGTTTACAATTAAAAATCATTCTCGATTTAAACGAGATGGAAACAATTTATATGCCTCGGTTGATCTTGATTTGTACACGGCACTTTTAGGTGGCGAAATAACTATTGATACTTTTAATGGTAAAGTTAAATTAAAAATTGCTCCAGAAACTCCGAATGAAACAAAAGTTAAATTGAAAGGTAAAGGTTTTCCAGTCTATAAAAAGGCAAATCAGTTTGGCGATTTAATTATAACCTATCATATTAATATTCCGACAAAATTAAGTGATAAGGAAAAAGAATTATTTAAAGCATTACAAAAAATAAGATAAGATGGCTGCACATAAATTAATACTTATAGAAACACTTTGTTTAAACTATCAAGTTGAATTTTCATTTTTTAAGGCCTTAAACAAAGAAGGATTAATTAGAATACAAAAAATTGAGCAACAGCAATTTATCCATCAAGATGAAATTGGAGATCTTGAAAAAATAATCAGACTTCATGATGAATTGCATATCAATATAGAAGGTATAGATTGTGTGATTAACCTTTTACAAAAGCTAGATCATTTAAAGGAAGAACTAAATGATGTCAAAAATAGATTGCGACTTTATGAAAATGATTGATGAGAAGTGTATGTTGTATACACAGTCTTCTTTGAAATCAGCCTAAAGGCAATGTTAAGATTGTAGTGTCTTTTTAAATTATTAGTAAGAATGATTATAAATTATCATTTAAGATTAATGACTTCTTTTATTTTTTTACATTTA
This sequence comes from uncultured Flavobacteriaceae bacterium, assembly GCA_964410265.1. GTDB lineage: Bacteria > Bacteroidota > Bacteroidia > Flavobacteriales > Flavobacteriaceae > Lutimonas. The sequence continues at coordinate 901 of CAYPHN010000143.1, forward strand.
TAGAAATTATACTTTTTAAATGGCGAATCAAAGGGATAATATAAGTACTAATCGTTGTATTAAACGTCAGCCAAATGTGTATCAGACAAATTGGTCATGATTGAAAATATGCTTATAAGGCTTTAAGTTTTATTGATGAAAAAAATTAAACATAAATCTATGGAGTTTCTAATTTCTTATGGACCCGCAATATTAATTATTGTGGGTACGATATTTACAACCATTTTAACAAAAAAATATAGACAATTGATTAAAGATAAGCAGGATAAAATTATTAATTTGACTGATGAGGTGAAAGATAAAAGTGATTTTAATCAAAATCTAAATGAAAGAATTTTAGGCTTGAGTGAAGAAATTAAAAATGTCTCTAAAGACAACCAAAAATTGACCAAAAAGAATCTCCTTCTATCCGAAGAAACTATAAAATTATCGAATAAAATAAGTAATCAGCAAACTGGAGGTAATAGTTACTGTTATTTAAGGGCAAGGTTTCAAGGGTTTCCTGAAAATATGAGAGAAATATATGTAATGCATGAAGGAGATTTTACACTTAGAAATGTTCAAATTGAACTAATAGATCAATACAAAAGAAATATACTTTATAAAAATAATAGACAAAAGCTTGATGAATTGACTGAAATAATAAGTTCTAAATCAAATTCTAAGGAAGAGAGGAAAGTTGCAAGCGATAGTTTTGGAAACCTATTTACGTTATTAGATGGAGCCTCTACTAAGGTATATAAATTAGGTGATATTACTCCTAATACAGCAACGGTGTTGGATAATATCATATTGGAAAAGGGTCAGAATGAAGTTTATTGGATTGTTACGATTATGGCTGATAATGGTTCATTTAGACAAAGAATAAAATTTGTAAATATTTTAGGGAAATCGTCTCAAGCATCTGAAGTCACAGATTCAAAAGGCAACTTGTTAAAGGAGATGACAAATGATGATTTTCCAAGAAATGACGATGGAACAATAAAGTGGAATAATGATTGAATAAGTACTTCTAACATTCATCATATTTAACAAAAATAGAGTCAAAAAGAGAGTCAATTACAAAAAGAAAAACATCAACATCTTTTAAAATAAAGAGTTAAGGTTGTTTGATATTATGAAAAGATAAATTATACATTAATATTTTTAATTGATCTGTCCATAATAATTTAAATAATAAAGAAATTTTTTGAGTCATAATTCGTAAGTATTTAGATAAAAAAAAGCCTCTTCGGTTTAAAGAGGCTTTTTTTTAATTCAGAATATTTTTTAGCATTTTTTCTAAACCAAAAAAATTTCATTATATTTTTTTACGTAATTTGAAAATCTTTCAAATTGTGTTTTTGTACTTCTAAAACGCACCGTATTTTTAAATCCATCCAAACCATAATTATCCAAAAACAGACCAATTGATGGGTTGAGAAAAGATGATGTAACTGGTGTGTCGTTATCGATTAATAATAACAATTTTTCATTATTTAGAAAGGATTTTTCCAACAAAAGATACAAAGAATTGGCATTGCTAATACCCTGCATATTCATGTAGTTTTTTAAATTAATTGTTGTCATCGTTCTGTTTTTTACACTTTTAAACTCTATTAAGGTATAAAATATTGTACAATAATACAACATTTCGAATAAATTGTATGTTAATAAAATCAAAATTCAAAAATCATATCTTCATCATCAATTGGCCCAAAAGTGCTCATATCTAAGATGACTTTTACTAGTGTGCCTTTGAAATTAAACCCAGATTCTCCTCCTTTATATTTCTGCTTGGCTTTTTTAGAGATTATACCATTATTTGAAATAATGGACAATTCCCCATTGGAGTCTTCAGTAACTTCTAAGATATTATCTAATCCAAATCCTCTGTTCCTTGGAGTAGATTTTATTGAAAAACCAACCTCTATTGCCTTATGAATTGCTAGTTGATCTGAAAGTCTTTCAGAATTATTTTTAGCAAGATAATCATTTACTGTATTAGGAATCCCGACACCAAAATCACAAACAGAAAAAGAAAGAATATTTTTTTGAGGAAAATATTGGGTAATAACATAACCCTGAACAGGTGATTGAGAGTGATCAAAAATATTATTAAACACTTCAGTCAAATTTGTAGATACAGGTAACAAATCTTTATTGTTAAGGTTTGAAAAAGTTTCTCTGAAATAAGTTCTAGCATATTGAGAGTAAGAATCAATCATATCCTTTGAAATTTTCCACAAACATAGTGTACTTCCATTTTTAGGTGCCGTAAAACGTTCTCTGTTAAACCCTTTACTCCAGTACTCTTTGAATTTAATGTTATCAAGATGGGTGTTTAATTTTTTTCCACCCCCAATAAAGGTAACAGAATTACATTTAATATAAAACGATTCAATTAAACATGCCAATGCAACAAAATCGTCTGTGTCAATAAAAGTTAGTAGATTAAAATCTACAACCAATTCTTCCGCACCTTTAATTTTCTCCAAACTTTCGTTAATGAATTGGAACCAATCATTGGCGTCATGAGAATGTGGAACTTTTAGGACTATTTTGGACATAATGAGTTCAAATATTTGATATGCGGAATATAGTGATATTAACTACCCCTGCAAAACGAAAACACATCATAGGTATTGAGTGAAAATACAATTTTAGGGCTGAGGAATCTTATATTAATGACTGTTGTTTCAAAAGATTAACTATAAAAAAAATCAGAATGATTCCATATTAATTTAATAATTAGTATGTGAAATACCTTTAAAAATTATTTTTTCAAAATAGGTTGGCAATATTAAAAAGAAAAACCCTAACATCTTTTAATATAAAGAGTTAAGGCTTAACTTCGTACTCGAGATGGGACTTGAACCCATACGGCCATTACTGACCACTGGATTTTAAGTCCAGCGTGTCTACCAATTCCACCACTCGAGCATTCTATCGTAAAACACGATAATTTGGTATATTGTTGAGCGAAAGACGGGATTTGAACCCCTGCCTGCCGCCAGGCAGGCGCGACAAGTCGCTACCTAATCCAAAAAAGAAATATTCTCTCTTTAAACTGTCTTTTACTTTCAGAGCGAAAGACGGGATTTGAACCCGCGACCTCCACCTTGGCAAGGTGATGCTCTACCCCTGAGCTACTTTCGCAAATATTTTGTTAATGAACTTGTGCAATTCCTAAAATTACAGGCCTGACAAACAGCAGCCCAGCCTGCCTCACGGAAGGCGGGTGCAAATTTAAAACATTTTTACAACTCACAAAGCCTTTTTTAATTTTTTTTTGAATAATATTTATGTTGCTTATCTTTAATTAATAAATATATTTGCAGCGATTTTAAATAAAGGAAAATACTGTATTGAGCACTTTACAAAATAAGAATAATTGGTTGCAAGATTTTAAACAACTCACCAAATTTGGTTTGTCGTTAAGTGTTGTTTTTTCATCTGTAGCGGGTTATTTATTGGCAGTAGATATAATTGATTATAAAACGCTTGCTTTGTTATCAATTGGCGGTTATTGTATGGTAGGTGCTTCTAACGCCTTCAATCAAATTATTGAAAAGAAGCCAGACGCTTTAATGGCAAGAACGAAGAACAGACCTTTGCCCGCAGGTAGGATGTCGGTTAACACGGCCATGATTATTGCTGTAATATTAACCATAATAGGTATTTTGATTTTGTATAGTATCAATGCAAAAACTGCTTTGTTTGGGGCAATTTCTATATTTTTATATACCAGTGCTTATACACCCTTAAAACCCATTACACCCTTGTCTGTGTTTGTTGGTGCTATACCAGGTGCAATACCGTTTATGTTGGGCTGGGTAGCCGCAACAGGTGAGTTTGGTATAGAAGCAGGAGTATTGTTTATGATCCAGTTCTTTTGGCAATTTCCTCATTTTTGGGCCATTGGCTGGTTGCAATTTGACGAATATAAAAAAGCAGGGTTTAATTTGATGCCCACTGGAGAAAAAAATAAAAAAGCATCAAAACTAATAATTATTTATACCCTATTCATGTTGGTGGTTTCTGTTTTCCCCATGTTAAGATTGACAGGCAGTTTGTATTTGTTACCACTCTCGGCCGTTATTATTTTAATTTTGGGGATGGTTATGTTGTATTTTGGAATAAAACTACATAAAGAACAAACCAACATTATGGCCAGAAAATTGATGTTATCTAGTGTTTTATATATAACTTTGATTCAAATTATTTACGTAATAGATAAATTTTTACATTAAAATGGAGCAATCTAAAATTAAAGAAAAAGCATACAAACAAATGTTGTGGTTTTCGATGATCAGTATGACCATGATGTTTGCCGGTTTAACAAGCGCTTATGTAGTAAGTAAAAATCGGGACGATTGGGTAGGTTTTGAACTACCTCAGGCTTTTTATGTAAGTACTATATTAATTATTTTAAGTAGCCTTACTTTTTATTTGGCTAAAAAGTTTGCTAAACAAGATAAAAAGTCAAAAGCAACACCCTTGTTGATAACAACATTAATTTTAGGAATTGGATTTGTTTATTATCAATTTCATGGATTTTCACAATTAATTGATGCGGGTTTGTATTTTACAGGAAAACAAAGCAATGTATCTTCGTCATTTTTATATGTAATTACGCTAGCACATTTAGCTCATATTTTTGTCGGCATTTTTGTTTTAATAACGGTAATTTATCAAAACGCCATGGGTAAGTATAGTTCAAATAATATTTTAGGGTTAGAACTCGGTGCTATTTTTTGGCATTTTGTTGATGCATTGTGGATTTATCTCTTCTTATTCTTTTATTTTATAGGTTGAGAATGATATTTTGTAGTTATTGATTTTATTTCCCAATAATTTTTATATTTTTGCCTTTTAACCTAAAACATGATTAAAATCATAATTTAAGTTAAAATAGTTTTGATCAATTAAAATAATCTTATTTATATGGAGGCAACTATTGCTGATTCCCAACAAGGGAGCTCTTGGAACGGTGGAGGAAACAAACCATTTGACTCAAGTTATGGTAAAATGATGATGTGGTTTTTTATCATGTCTGATGCAATTACTTTTTCAGGATTTTTGGGCGCTTATGGTTTGATGCGTTTTAAATTTATTGACTCTTGGCCTATTGCCGATGAAGTATTTACTCACATTCCATTTTTACATGGTAATTACCCAATGTATTATGTGGCATTTATGACCTTTATTTTGATTTTCTCATCGGTTACAATGGTACTTGCTGTTGACGCGGGTAAACAGATGAAGCAGAATAAAGTTATTTTATACATGTTTCTAACCATTATTGGGGGTATTATTTTTATTGGGTCACAAGCTTGGGAATGGAAAACATTTATCAAAGGCTCTTATGGTGCAGTTGCATTACAAGATGGTAAAATTGTTCAATTTGTTGATGATACAGGTCAACAGGTCACTTTAGAAAGTTTTGCATCAACAACAGCAAGTGAAAGAATAAGGCAAACAAAAAGTAACGGAGTTTGGTTTAAAAAAGAGGCTGCCTTACCATCAGTTTCATTAGAACAGGTAAAAGAAGGTTTTGCAAACCATCCAGAAATTTTTTTACGTACTGAATATATTAACGCAGATACCAAGAAAAAGACCATCGTTAGCCGAGAAGAAGCTTTGAAGTTTTTAAATAAAGCCACCCACGTTGTGGAAGGAGCCAATTTAACAGAAAATGAATATGGTGAAACCTTATTTGCAAACTTCTTTTTCTTTATTACCGGATTTCACGGATTTCATGTATTGTCGGGAATTTTAATAAACATAATCATATTTTTTAACATAATTATAGGTACCTATCAAAAAAGAGGACATTACGAAATGGTTGAAAAAGTAGGGCTTTATTGGCATTTTGTCGATTTGGTTTGGGTATTCGTTTTTACATTCTTTTATTTAATATAATAACAAAAAATTATAATGTCACACACAGAGTCACATACAGCATTAATTTGGAAAGTATTTGCTTTTCTTTCATTGATTACTATCGTTGAGGTAATTTTTGGTATTTCAAAACCTGATTTTTTACATTTAACAAAATTATTGGGAACGAGTTTATTGAATTGGATATTTTTAATTTTAACTTTGGTAAAAGCCTATGGTATTGCTTGGTACTTTATGCATTTAAAAGATGAAAAAACTTGGTTGAGAAGAACAATTGTATGGCCAGTAGTATTTTTAATTGGTGTTTTGTCCTTTTTCGTATTGTACGAAGGTGATGCTCTTGGTCAAATTCTAGGAAATTGGACCAAGTGGACATATTAATCTGACTTCGACCTAAGATTTGTTTACAATTTGAATGAATTTTTATTCAATTCGATTTATATTTTTGAAAGACTAACGGGTTAATTTAATAAAATTCAAAATAAACTAAAAGCGTTTTGATATCAAAACGCTTTTTTTATACCTTTACTTTATGGCTGTAAATAGAAAAAATAAACTGGTATTATCGATTATTTTTTTTGGTCCCTTAATTTTTTATCTCTTTTTACTAACCGGAACGAATAACTTTGCTAAGTTACCAGTACTTACAAATAAAGTTAATGATGTGTCACATCTTAAATCCATTGCTCCAGTAACTTTTCAAAATAACATAAGTATTGTTTGTTTTTTAGGAGATGATCTTTTGCAGCATAAAACCAATGCGTTAAATTTAAATGAAAAGATTTACAAACATTTTTATGGATTCAAAGATTTTCAATTTGTTGTGGTTTTGCCAAAAGGGTCTGAAGCAAATGCAGAACAATTAAAAAAAGAATTGGGTGTCACTACCAATGTAGATAAATGGTTTCTAGTTTTTGGAACTAAAGATGAGGTACAAAGTATATTTGATGGATTTAAAACTAATTATAAGTTGGATAGTCATAGCTATTCACCAAATGCATTTATTGTAGATAGAGAAATGAATTTAAGAGGACGAAATGATGATGAAGATATAGAAGGAAAGGTTTTATATGGGTATAACGCTGAATCTGTTGCTACAATACACCAAGAAATGGTAGATGATGTTAAAGTTGTTATGGCCGAGTATAGGTTGGCTTTAAAGAAGAATAAAAGGGAAATATAATTGCATGTAAATAACAGTATTTAATAAATCACCACAGATAAAATATTTGTGCAATCAAATAGGTAAAAAGTCAATTTTTATGAAAAAAAACTCTTATATAGTTGTTACTTTTATTGTTCTTATTTTCGGTATTTGGGCCTTGCCTAAAATTGTCAATAAATTATCAAAAGAAGCCTTGGTAAAATTTGAAAAAGTACCGGCCTTTAAATTTACAGATCAGAATAATAAAAATATAAGCAATAAAAATTTTGAAGGTAAAGTTTATGTAGTAGAATTTTTCTTTACTTCTTGTCCGAGTATTTGTCCAAAAATGAATGAAAATATGGTGAAGTTACAGCAAAAATTTTATGGAAATCCACAATTTGGAATCGCTTCAATTAGTATCGACCCCACACATGATACACCAGAAATATTAAAAGCATATGCAAAAAAAACGGGCGCTACCTTGAAAAATTGGTATTTTTTAACTGGAACGAAAGAAGAAATATTTACATTTTCAAATGATGGGTTTAAATTATATGCTGGAGAAAATGAAAATGCTGAGGGAGGATTTGAACATTCAGGATTATTTGCCTTGATCGATAAAGAAGGTTATATAAGATCTCGTGTGACTAAAACTGGAGACGACGAAAACCCTATTAAATTTTATAATGGATTGGATGCAAGTGAAATACAATGGCTCAAGGAAGATATATCACAATTATTAAAAGAATAAAATTCTTATTTGAGTTTTAAATAAAAGAATAGATATTTTTTTAAATTTAAACCGAGAAAATTGAAAGAATCAAAT
>CAYPHN010000144.1:0-8743 GCA_964410265.1 uncultured Flavobacteriaceae bacterium
GAATTATATCTGTATTAACCCAGGCGTTTTTTGAAGCTGAATATTTGTTCTCTGTGCCTCCATCAGTTTTTAATCCACCTCCAAAAGTCGAATCGGGTGTAATCAGATTGGTAAGAAAAAAAGACTTTGATTTACCTGTAGATGTTGCTTTTTTCTTTAAAGTGGTTAAAACAGCTTTCAATCAAAGAAGAAAAACTTTGAGGAATAGCTTAAAATCTTTTCAACTATCGGATAAATTAAGAGAAGATGTTATATTTGCCGAACGACCTGAGCAATTATCTGTTCAGCAATTCATTGCATTAACCAAAAGCATCTTAAAAGATGGCAACAGAAATCAATAAAAAATTCATCCTAAACATTGAGCAACTCATCAAAGCAAATGATGATAATGCTTTACTGTTGCTTTTGACAGAAGAACACCCTGCTGATATTGCCGAAATCATTGATATTCTTAATTTGAATGATGCGACCTATTTATTTAAATTGTTAGATAGTGAACAAACGGCTGAGGCATTGATGGAAATTGATGAAGATGACCGGGAAAAAATACTTCAAAATCTATCTGCCGAAGAAATTGCTGATGAGATTGATGAATTAGAAACAGATGATGCTGCTGATATTATTAGTGAATTACCTCAAGAAAGAAAAAAGGAAGTAATTTCTGAAATTGAAGATGTTGATCACGCCAAAGATATTGTCGATTTATTGCAATATGATGAAGGTACTGCAGGAAGCTTGATGGCAAAAGAATTGGTGAAAGTAAAAGAAACCTGGGGCATACCAACATGTGTTAGAAAAATGCGCTCACAAGCACAGGAAGTTACTAGGGTACATTCCATTTACGTTGTAGATGGAGATAACATTCTAAAAGGCAGACTTTCGTTAAAAGACCTGTTGGTTGCTTCTGAAAACTCCCATATTTCTGATATTTATATTCCAAAAGTTGATTCGGTAAATGTTAATGACCCCGTTGAAGATGTTGTGCGTATCATGCAAAAATATGATTTAGAAGCAATTCCTGTTGTTGATGATGCCAATAATTTACAAGGAAGAATTACTATTGATGATATTGTTGATGTTATAAAAGAAGAAGCTGAAAAAGATTACCAAATGGCTGCCGGTATTACCGACGATGTCGAAGCTGATGATAGTATTTTGGAATTAACCAAAGCACGCTTACCTTGGTTGGTTTTAGGCTTATTAGGTGGTTTAGGTGCTGCCTCTATTATGGGGGGATTTGAAAATGCACTTGTTAAATTCCCTGAGTTATTCTTTTTTACCCCTTTAATTGCCGCAATGGCCGGTAATGTTGGTGTACAATCATCTGCAATTATTGTACAAGGCTTAGCAAACGACAACATCAAAGGCAGTATGTTTAACAGAATGCTTAAAGAAATTGGACTGAGTTTGGTTAATGGAATTATTTTGGCTGGATTGATATTTGTATTTGGTATGATATTAAATTACGATATTAATATTAGTATAACTATTGCAATTTCACTGATCATTGTAATAATAATAGCGGCTTTGGTAGGAACTTTTGTACCATTGATTTTGGATAAAAAAGGAATAGACCCTGCGGTTGCAACAGGCCCTTTTATTACCACAAGTAATGATATTTTTGGAATTTTTATCTTTTTTTATATTGCAAAATTGATTTTGGGTTTTTAATTTTAAAGCTTTGCTTTTAACTTTATAACTTTTCAACTTTATAACTTCTTAATTTTCCTTAATTTTGCATCCTTATTGTATAGAAAAATGAGAGAAGAAAAAAAATCATTGAATTTTATCGAACAAATTATAGAGGAAGACCTAAAGTCAGGATTAAACCTTGATAAACTTAGGTTTCGGTTTCCACCTGAACCAAATGGCTATTTACATATTGGCCATGCAGCTTCAATTTGTTTAAACTTCGGATTGGGAATTAAATACAAGGCGTCTGTTAATTTGCGTTTTGATGATACCAATCCAACCAAAGAAGAACAGGAATATGTGGATGCCATTAAAAATGATATTAAATGGTTGGGTTTTGAATGGGCCAATGAATTGTATTCTTCTGATTATTTTCAACAACTATATGATTGGGCTATTTTATTGATTAAAAAAGACAAAGCTTATGTTGACAACCAAACTTCCGCACAAATAGCGGAACAAAAAGGCACACCAACAAAAACCGGAACGGATAGTCCAAATAGAAATAGATCTATTGAGGATAATCTTGAACTTTTCGAAAAAATGAAAAATGGAGATTTTAAGGAAGGCTCCCATGTTTTAAGAGCAAAAATTAGCATGACTGCTAATAATATGCTCATGCGTGACCCAATAATTTACCGGATTCTATATAAAAAACATCACCGTACTGGTAATGATTGGAATATTTACCCAATGTATGATTGGACCCATGGGGAATCTGATTATATAGAACAAGTTTCTCATTCGTTATGCACACTTGAATTCAATCCGCATCGTGAGCTTTATAATTGGTTTCTAAAACAAGTTTATAGCGGTGAAGATTTAAAACCAAAACAACGTGAATTTGCTCGTCGTAATTTGAGCTATACGGTAATGAGCAAACGAAAATTATTGCAATTGGTTGAAGAAGGTTTTGTAAAAGGTTGGGATGACCCTCGTATGCCAACAATTTCTGGTTTACGAAGACGAGGATATACAGCAAAATCTATACGTGACTTTAGCGATACTGCCGGAATTGCCAAAAGAGATAATGTAACCGATATTGCTCTCTTAGAATTTCATATCAAAAACGAATTAAACAAAACTGCACCTCGAGTTATGGCGGTTTTAAATCCAGTAAAATTGATAATTACCAATTACCCAGAAAATAAAGAAGAAATTTTAATCGCCGAAAATAATCCCGAAGAAGAAAATTCTGGAACGAGAGAAGTACCATTTTCAAGAGAGCTTTATATTGAAAGAGAAGACTTTAGAGAACAAGCCAATAAAAAATTCTTCAGACTTAAACTGGATAAAGAAGTGCGTTTAAAAAACGCCTATATCATAAAAGCCAATGCCGTAATTAAAGATGAAAATGGTGAAATAACCGAAATACATTGCACTTATGATGAAGAATCAAAAAGCGGTAGTGGTAGTGAAGCAAGTAAACGAAAGGTCAAAGGCACAATACATTGGGTATCTGTAAAACACGCGGTAAAGGCAGAAGTTAGATTGTATGACCGTTTGTTTACAGAGGAAGCACCTGATACCCATAAAGAAAAAGATTTTAAAGAATTTATAAACCCTGAATCGTTAAAAGTAATTGAAAATGCCTTTATTGAACCAAGTTTAAAAACTGCCCAAATTAGAGACCAGTTTCAGTTTCAACGCTTGGGCTATTTTAATATTGATGATGATAGCAAAAAGGATAAAATGGTTTTTAATAGAACTGTTCCTTTAAGAGATTCATGGGCAAAGCAAAATAAATAAGAAATCAGAAGTAAGAAGAAGAATTACTTACTTTTTATTACTCACTTTTTTATTACTTTAGACAAAATTTTAACTCACCTTCATTATTTGAAAACCGTTGAACAAATAAAATTTCCCATTCAAAAAGAAATGGAATTCTTTGAAATAAAATTCAAGGCTTCTATGATTTCTAATGTTTCTTTATTAAATCGAATTACACATTATATAGTTCGAAGAAAAGGAAAACAAATGCGACCTATGTTTGTTTTTTTGGTAGCAAAAATGGTTTCGAACGGGAACTTTAAAGAAAAAACCTATCGCGGTGCTGCAACTATTGAATTGATTCATACGGCTACATTGGTACATGATGATGTGGTTGATGATAGCAACCGTCGTCGTGGTTTTTTCTCCTTAAACGCGCTTTGGAAAAATAAAATTGCTGTTTTGGTAGGTGATTATTTGCTTTCAAAAGGCTTGTTGTTATCTATTGACAATGATGATTTTGATATTTTAAAACACATTTCCATTGCAGTTCGTGAAATGAGCGAAGGTGAACTTTTACAAATTGAAAAAGCTCGACAATTAAACATCACCGAAGATGTATATTTTGAAATCATTCGTAAAAAAACAGCTACTTTAATTGCTGCCTGTACCGCTATTGGCGCCACTTCTGTTGAGGCTGATAAAGAAACAGTGATTGAAATGCGTGAATTTGGAGAACTTATCGGAATTGCATTTCAAATTAAAGATGATTTGTTCGATTATTCTGATGAAAAAATTGGAAAACCTACGGGTATAGATATCAAAGAACAAAAAATGACCTTACCTTTAATTTATACCCTAAATAATTGTGATAAAAAAGAGCGAAAATGGCTAATTAACTCTGTTAAAAATCACAACAAAGATAAAAAAAGGGTAAAAGAAGTAATCGATTTAGTTAAACAAAATGGAGGTATAGAATACACCATTAGCAAGATGAAAGAATACCAACAAAAAGCTTTAGACATTCTTGATAATTACCCCGATTCTGAATATAAAAACTCATTGATCACCATGGTAAATTATGTGATTGAAAGGGAGAAGTAGTTTTTGGTTTTTGGTATCAGGTAGTTGGTATTAGGTAGCAAAAAAACAGGTGTACATTTAAAATTATAAATTTAGCTTTTGGCTTTTGGCTTTTGGCTTTTGGCTTTTGTAAAATATTTAATTCATAATTCAACATTCATAACTTAAAATTACACGAAGTATTGTGCTAAACAAGCTTATTAATTATTTCTTTCTTTACTTCATGTTTCCCTTTAAAACAAATAATTTTAGCAGTAGAATCAAACAAATCATAAAAGCGTTTTTTTTGATCAATCATTATTTCATTGGTTAAATACTCATCTTGATCACCATAGGCTAAGGTAACTTCTGTTTTACCTCTTAAGTATTCAAAATCACCAGTCTTTAACTCCTTCGGAATACCTCCCGATAACAAAACCAATTGATCACATTTTAATCTTCGTTTGGTTATATACCTCAACGCAACAGAAACTCCTTGTGAATAACCTAAAACTATCAGATTGATACCTTTAGGTAGATTTTCTTTCTCCAACACAGCATCTAAATAATGTATAACGTTTTCAATTTCCTGTTCTGTGTTTTCTTTAGTTAGCCAGCTGGCACCAACATGCTTGTATGCTGAACCTAAATAATATTTACTCTGTGCCTGAGGCGCAATAATATAATTTTCTGTCTTATTCAGATCCTTAAAATATTTTAAAAAATATTTACTCAAGTAACCAATACCATGACAAACAAACCACACATTTTTGGTGCTGGTTGTTAAGGTATTTAAAGTAGCATAAGAATTTATTGAATTATAGGAAACTTTTTTTTCTGTAGTATCTAATTTTGACATTTGTTTATCAATATATTATATTAATAGTTCGTTATATTTTTGTATGATACTGATTAAGAGTCAGTTATATTTTAGTGCTTAAATGTAGTAACTCATTGATATTCAACATTCATAATTACAAGAAGTGTTGTTAATTATGAACAAACCATTAGTTCTTCTAAAAAACTTCTGTTATTACTCAATCTAGGTACCTTGTGTTGGCCTCCAAGTTTCTTATTTTTCTTTAACCATTGGTAAAAAAGTCCTTGAGGTGCTTGGTGTACCTTAGGCAATGCCAAGGTCATATCATGATATCGTTTGGCTTCATAATCTGAATTTAATTTCTTTAAATTTTCATCTAAAATAAGAGTAAATTCATCTATATCAAGTGGTGCGGTTTTAAATTCAATTACCCATTCATGGCCTCCACTTTCATTGCCTTCCATAAATATTGGAGCCACAGTATAATCTGTTATTTCAGCATTTGTCTTATTACAAGCAACCTGCAAAGCATCTTCTGCATTTTCTACTACCAACTCTTCGCCAAATGCATTAATAAAATGTTTTGTGCGTCCGGTTATTTTAATTCTATAAGGCTTTAGACTAGTAAATTTCACAGTATCTCCTATCAAATAACGCCATAATCCTGAATTTGTACTAATTACAATGGCATAATTTTTATACAATTCTACTTCCTGTAAAGGTATTGCTTTTGAATCTTCACCAAGATACTCGTCCATGGGAATAAACTCATAAAAAATACCATAATCTAGCATTAATAATAATTCATCTGAATCATTCTGATCTTGAATTGCAAAAAAGCCTTCTGAAGCATTGTATGTTTCAAAATATCTAAAATTTTTATTGGGAATCAACTTTTTGAACTGTTCACGATAAGGTTTGAAATTTACACCCCCGTGAAAATACACCTCTAAATTTGGCCATACCTCTAAAATATTTTCTTTGCCTGTTACTTCCAAAACCCGATGCAACAATACTAACATCCATGAGGGCACACCTGTTAAACTTGTAATATTTTCTCCAATAGTTTCCTGAATGATGGCATCCATTTTTGTTTCCCATTCACCCATTAAGGCCGTTTTTTGACTTGGAGCGCTACTAAAATCTGCCCAAAAAGGCATGTTTTCGATGATAATTGCCGAAAGATCTCCAAAAAAAGAATCATTGTCTTCATAAACCGCACTACTTCCGCCTAAGCGTAAACCTTTGCCTTTAAAAATTTCGGTTTCTTCATTATTATTGATAAATAAGCAGAGCATATCTTTTCCTGCTTTTATATGACAATCTTCAATAGCTTCGTCACTTACAGGAATAAATTTACTTTTAGCATTTGTAGTGCCACTTGATTTTGCAAACCATTGCACCTTGCTTGGCCAAAAAATATTTTGTTCTCCCTTTCTGTTTTGTTTTATTAATGGTTCTATAGACTCATATTGCCTAATGGGTACCTTTTCAGCAAAGGATGTGTAATTTTTTATATTCGAAAAACCATATAGCTCACCTAGTCTTGTCTTCTTTGCGTCTGACAATAATTCGAACAGCACCTCATTTTGTACTTCAATAGGATATTCAATAAACATATCCATCTGATATTTTCGCTTTTTTAAAATCCAAGAAAGAACAGTATTGAATAAAGGAATTTGCATTGTAGTAAAATAGTTTTTTTGTATTATTTTTGCGAATAAATTTACAATAAATAATTATTGAATACCATAACTTTTATTAAATTATTAATATTATGACCAAAGTAGGAATTATCATGGGAAGCGATTCTGATATGCCAATAATGAAAGAAGCGATTGAAGTATTGCAAAGTTTTGATATTGAAACTGAAGTTGATATTGTTTCAGCACACCGTACGCCAGAAAAACTTTATGAATATGCCAAACATGCACATACGCGTGGAATAAATGTTATCATAGCAGGTGCTGGGGGTGCAGCTCATTTACCCGGTATGGTAGCATCTATGAGTCCGCTACCTGTAATTGGTGTTCCTGTTAAATCTAGAAATTCTATTGACGGTTGGGATTCTATACTCTCTATTTTGCAAATGCCAGGAGGAGTTCCTGTTGCTACTGTTGCTCTCAATGGAGCAAAAAATGCAGGTATTTTAGCTGCTCAAATAATTGGTCAGGCAGACAAATGTGTTTTAGACAAAGTGATTTTTTACAAAGAAAGTTTAAAACTAAAAGTGAATAAAGCTGCTGAAAAAATGAATAAAAGCCGTAAGTAGTAAGAAGATAAGATTAAAAAATGTTATTCATCACATTTCTTACTTCTTACTTTTTACTTCTTCTTACTACTTATTACTCACTACTTACTTCTTAAACTATGAAAAACCCATTATTACAAGATTTTAACACGCCCTACCAAACAGCACCTTTTTCAAAAATTAAAACCGAACATTTTAAACCCGCCTTTGAAAAAGCAATAAAGCTAGCCAAAGAAGAAATAGACCTTATAGTAAAAAGTAAAAGTGAACCAACTTTTGCAAATACTTTAGAGGCGCTAGAGTATTCAGGTGAATTATTAGATAGGATTTCTGGTGTTTTTTTTAATCTTAATTCGGCAGAAACCAATGATGAAATACAAAAAATTGCGCAGGAAATATCTCCTTGGTTAACTGATTTTTCTAATGATATTCGTTTGAACGAACAATTATTTCAAAAAATAAAATCAATCTTTGACACTAAGGAAACTCTTGATCTAAATACAGAACAGCAAATGCTTCTACATAAAAATTACAAAGCCTTTGTAAGAAATGGTGCTATTTTAAATGATACAGACAAAGTTAAACTGAGAGAAATTGATAAAAACTTATCTAAATTGAGTTTACAATTTGGAGAAAATATTTTGGCAGAAACCAATGCTTTTGAACTAATAATATCGGATAAAGAACAATTATTAGGCCTACCAGAAGGTGTTATGGAAGCCGCTGTAATGTTAGCAAAAGAAAAAGAAATTGAAGGATGGGTTTTTACTTTAGATTACCCGAGTTATATTCCTTTTATGACTTATGCAGAAAATAGAGACCTACGTAAAAAAATGTCTGACGCCTTTGGTGCTAGGGCTTTTAAAAACAATAAATTTGACAATCAAAACAGTGTTTTAGAAATTACAAAACTCCGCCATAAGCGAGCCAATTTATTGGGATATAAAACACATGCACATTTTGTTTTGGAAGAACGCATGGCAGAAACGCCAAAAAAAGTTACCGAATTTTTAAATGATTTAATGGTTAAAGCAAAACCCGCAGCCAATAAAGATTTTGAAAAAATAAAAAAAACAGCCCTAAAAGATGGTGTAAAAGTGCTACAAAAATGGGATGGAGCTTTTTATTCTGAAAAATTAAAAAAAGAATTATTTGATCTCGACGACGAAAAACTAAAACCTTATTTTCAATTAGAAAATGTATTGGAT
>CAYPHN010000145.1:0-8742 GCA_964410265.1 uncultured Flavobacteriaceae bacterium
TTTTATTTTTGAATTGTGAAAAATTCAAAAAATTTGGCTAATTTTATAACCGAAAAGTAAGTCCATATTTAATCCCTTACTGTTCATACACAAATCGTTACCATTCATTAAAAACCAAACTCACAGAAATATCAAATGAACGAGAAAATAATTCAATATTTAGATAAAATCGAAAAGGAAAAGGAAGTGAAAATTCTTTTGGCTTGCGAAACAGGTTCGAGAGCGTGGGGATTTCCTTCACCTGATAGCGATTTTGATATTAGAATTATCTATGTCCATAAAAAAGATTGGTATTTATCACTTTCTGAAAAAAGAGATAGTATTGATTTAATGTTTGAAAATAACGAAATTGATATAACAGGTTGGGATTTACGAAAATCACTTAGACTTTTACAAAAATCAAATCCACCATTATTGGAACGCATACAGTCGCCAATTCTTTACAAACAGAACATTTCGTTTTTAAAAGAAATAAATGAATTAGCAACTTCCCAATATTCAAGAATTGCTACAATTCATCATTATTTAAGTATGGCTAAAAAGTTTTTAGAAGAACTAAAAGAAAAGGAGAATTTTAAACTTAAAAAGTTTTTCTATGCTTTGCGTTCTGCAACGGCTTGCAAATGGATATTAGAAAAAGAAGAAATGCCACCAATTGAATTTCAGAAAATGCTTAGTGGTTTAAATCTTGAAAACAATCTTATTAATAGAATTAACGAACTCATTTCTTTGAAAGCAACAATAAGTGAAAGTTATTTACACAATGGAGAAACTGAACTTATAAATTTCATTGAAACGTGTATAAACACAGCAGATAAAAACCGAAAATCTTTACCATCATCTAAAGGAAACGCAGACGAATTAAATTCTTTTTTCTTGAAAATACTTGCTCAAAATGACAATTGAAGAACTAAAAGAAAAAGGGTTAATTATCCTTGAATG
The DNA here is from genome assembly GCA_964410265.1 of uncultured Flavobacteriaceae bacterium. Classification (GTDB taxonomy): domain Bacteria; phylum Bacteroidota; class Bacteroidia; order Flavobacteriales; family Flavobacteriaceae; genus Lutimonas. The sequence goes on from CAYPHN010000145.1 coordinate 943, forward strand.
TATAAGCGGAAGTAGAGCATATGGCTTGGACACGCCAAGTTCAGATACAGATATTAAAGGAGTATTTTTATTACCAAAAAAAGACTTTTATGGTCTTGAATATACAGCACAAGTTAGTAACCCAACAAATGATATTGTTTATTATGAATTAGGTCGCTATATGGAATTACTTGCTGTAAACAACCCAAATATATTAGAACTTTTAAATACACCAAAATCAGCAGTTTTGTACAAGCATCCATTTTTAGAAGAAATTAACTCGGAACTGATTTTATCAAAACTTTGTAAAAATACATTTGGAAAATTTGCCTTGTCCCAAATAAAAAAAGCAAAAGGATTAAAAAAGAAAATTGTAAATCCAGTTGGAAAAGAAAGAAAAAATGTTTTATCTTTTTGTTATGTGAATTACCGTCAAGGTTCGATTTCATTAAAAAAGTTTCTTGAAATTAAAAATTGGAAACAAGAAAATTGTGGTCTAATTAATATTTCTCATATGAAAAATATGTTTGGTCTTTTTTATAGCGAAACTATTGGTTACAAGGGAATAATAAAAAATGAATTATCAAATGATATTCGTTTAAGTTCAATACCAAAAGAAGAAAAACAAGAAGCATTACTCTATTTTAATAAAGACGGTTATTCTAAGTATTGTAAAGAATATAAGGAATATTGGGATTGGGTAGAAAACAGAAATGAAGTGCGTTATGAAAATACGAAAAGCCACGGAAAGAACTATGATGCAAAAAATATGATGCACACATTTAGGCTTTTAGAAATGGCGATTGAAATAGGAAGAGATAGAGAGATTAATGTTAAACGACCAAATAGAAACTTTCTTCTTGATATTAAAAATGGTAATTATGAATATGAAGACCTCTTGGTAATGGCAAAAGAACGACAAGACGAAATGGAAAAGGTTTTTGAGAACTCAAAACTGCCTGAAAGACCAAATATTGAAATGATAAATGAACTTACTTACAAACTAAGAAATAAGTTCTATAAAGACGAATAAAAAAAACGAAATGGTAACAAAGTATAAACGCAATAGCGGTTTTATGCTAAAATTAAAGTTTGTATCTTTGTACAAAATGTAGTGCTAAATTGAAAGGTAAGAGCCTTGAAATCCGCTACTGCGTTTATACAAACCGTTGGCAATAATTAAAGATGACCCAAATAAAAACATATCAACAAGTTAACAGAAAGGATAATTCCACAACTTTTGGAGTATCAAAAATGGAAACTTCTTATGTTAAACGGAATGGAGAAAAAGATGAACCACACCGTCACAATTACTTTACTGTTCTTTTAGTAAATAACGCAAAAGGAAAGCATTTTATCGATTTTAACGAGTATGAATTGACTAATAATCAAGTGTTTTTTGTTAGCCCAGGGCAAGTTCATCAGGTAATTGAAAAGGAACAATCGTTTGGATATGTATTAACTTTCTCGGCTCAATTCTTAGTAAACAACAATATTCCTTTAAATTTTATTGAAGATTTGAATTTATTCAATGATTACGGAAATGCCGAACCAATGAAATTAAACAAAGAACAAACAGACAAATTAGCAAATTACTGTGAAGAGATACTGTATTTTAACAACTCAGATATAAAATTTAAACAACAAGGTATTGGTGCAAGTTTAAAACTATTTCTAATCTACTGCAACAACCTTTGTGTCATTCCAAAAGAAAACACGCAACTCATTCAGGCGGGTCATTCAATTTTAAAAAACTTTAAAAATGCTGTCGAAAAACATCATACAAAATGGCATTCTTCAACAGAATATGCTAATTTTTTAAATATTACACCAGACCATTTAAATAGGACTATTAAAGTATTAATAGGTAAGACGGCTAAAGAATATATTCAAACACGAATAAGCATTGCAGGAAAAAGATTACTCTATTTTTCAGACCTTTCTACTAAAGAGATTGCTTATCAATTAGGTTTTTCGGAAGCATCAAATTTTAGTGCTTTCTTTAAAAAAATCACTAATTTATCACCTTCTGAGTTTAGAAAAACTCGCTAATATCGGATTTTCATAAGTCTTTCCCTTTTTTTCATATTCTTTAAACTTTTCTATCGCTATATCTTTGCATTATAAAATAATCAAGGAATATGGAACGTAAAGAATTTATAAAAAAATCAATTTTGTCAGGTATAACGGCATTAGCAATTCCGTCTTTATTGAAGGCAGAACAATCTGTTAATGAAAGTTCTACTTATGATAAATTAATAGAAAAAGTTGGCTACAATCACATTCCTAATAATGAAAAAATAACTATGAATACAGTATTGCATAAAGCAGATACAAGAGGTCACGCCAATCACGGTTGGTTAGATGCAAAACACTCTTTTAGTTTTGCAAACTATCACAATCCAGAACGAATGAATTTTGGTGTTTTAAGAGTACTTAATGATGACCGAATTGCTGGTGGAAAAGGTTTTGGAACACATCCACACGATAATATGGAAATTATTTCTATACCATTACAAGGAGATTTAGAACATAAAGATAATATGGGAAACGGAACTGTAATTAAAAATGGAGATGTACAGGTGATGAGTGCAGGTACAGGAATTACACATTCAGAATTTAATGCAAATAAAGATAAAGATGTAAAACTGCTACAGATTTGGCTTTTTCCCAACAAAAAAAATGTAAAACCAAGGTATGACCAAATATCAATTAGAAATATAGAAACCAAAAATGAATTCTACCAAATATTATCGCCAAATAAGGATGATAAAGGTGTTTGGATACATCAAAATGCTTGGTTTTATTTAGGTGAATTTACAAAAAAGCAAAAACATACTTACACGCTTAAAGATAAATCAAATGGTGTTTATGCTTTCATTTTAGAAGGAAACACAATAATAGCAGAACAACCTTTAAATAAAAGAGACGGATTTGGTATTTGGAATACCGACAAAATAGAAATTGAAACAGAAGAAAATTCAAAAATATTGTTAATGGAAGTACCAATGACAATTTAATTAAATAATAAAAAACACAATAATAATTTAAAACAAAAACAATGAAAAAAGTAAGCACATTAGTATTAGCAATGGCAGTAAGTGTAGTAACATTTGCCCAAACAAGTTGGTCTGTTGACCCAAGTCACTCAAGCGTTAGTTTTTCGGTAAGTCACTTAGTGATATCGGAAGTTGATGGAACTTTCAAAACATTTAACGGGAATTTAACTTCTAATTCAGATGATTTTTTAAATGCTGATATTAGTTTTGAAATTGATGTAAATTCTATCAATACTGCAAACGAAAAAAGAGATGGTCATTTAAAATCGGAAGACTTCTTTTATACAGAAAAACATCCAAAAATGACTTTTAAAAGTACTTCTTTCAAAAAGAAAAAAGGAAATAAATACATTTTAAAAGGAAATTTAACAATGAGAGGCGTAACCAAAGCCATTACATTAGATGTAAAATATGGTGGGACTGCCAAAGATGGTTATGGAAACACTAAAGCAGGATTTATCATTACAGGTCAATTAAATAGAATTGATTTTGGAGTGGCTTGGAATGCTAAAACAGAACACGGTGGATTAACTGTAGGTGAAGTAATTGACTTAAAAGTAAAATTAGAATTTGTAAAACAAAAATAATAGTTAATAGTGTCAGTCTATAAATTGGTTTTAAAGTCAATTTTATAGACTGATTTTTTATCAAAAAAAATAAAACAGAAACAATGAAAAAAATATTTTTATCAGTAATGATAGTTGGTGTAATGATGACATCTTGTAACAATAACGGAAAAAAGGCAGAAACAAAAGATGCCGAAAATGTAGAACTTACTAAAACTAATAAAACGGTAACTTTTAAAGCAGTAAAAAACGGTAGTTCTGTAAGTTGGAAAGCATCACATTTAGGTGGCGTACAACCAAGATTTGGGAAGATATACTTTAAAGATGCACGTTTTTTAGTAAATGGAGGAACATTAACAAATGCAAGTGTAGAGATGAATATGTCAACTTTAACAGTTGAAAATTTTCCTGAAGGAGCAGAAGAAACAGGTAAACTAACAGGACATTTACAATCTGCCGACTTCTTTAATATTGAGAAATATCCAATATCAAAATTTGAGTTAACAAAATTGCAGAATACTACAGGAACATACAATTCAAAAGTAACAGGCAATTTAACCATTTTGGACGTAACAAAAAGCATCACTTTTAGTGCAAATGTAAATGTTACAGAAAATGAAGTTTCTATACAATCAGAAGATTTTTCTGTAGACAGAACAGATTGGGGATTGTCATACAATACGGAAGGAACAGCAGGAGTTTCTGTTGACTATTTAATAGCCAATGACATTGGTTTTACTATAAATATTACCTTAACAAAATAAAAAATGAACATAATAGAAACACTAAATTGGAGATACGCTACTAAACAATTTGACTTATCGAAAAAGGTAAGTCAAACTGATTTAGAACAATTAAAAGAGAGTATTCGCTTATCGGCTTCTTCATACGGTTTACAATTGTACAAAGTATTAGTTATTGAAAATGACAAAATAAAAGAACAATTAAAATCCGCCTCTTATGGTCAAAGTCAAATAACTGATGCTTCTCATTTATTTGTATTTTGTAACTACATTAACACAAACGATAGTCATATTGAAGAATACCTACAACTTAAAGCCAACACTCAAGGGCTTAAAATTGATGATTTACAAGGGTATGGAGATTTTATGAAAACTTCCATTTCCTATAAATCAGAAAACGAAAAGAACGATTGGACTGCAAGACAGACCTATATTGCACTCGCAAATTTGTTGGTCGCTTCTGCCGAATTAAAAATTGACACTTGTCCAATGGAAGGTTTTGAACCTGATAAATACAATGAAATTTTAGGTTTGAAAGAAAAAGGGTTAAATGCATCAGTTGTAGTTGCTGTTGGCTATCGTTCAACAGAAGATAAAATACAATTTGCTACAAAAGTTAGAAAATCAAAAGAAACATTATTTGAAACAATTTAAAAACTATAATTATGAAAAATCCAAAAATAGCACAAAAATCACCTTATGTTCAAGAGTTAAAAGCAGGAACTTATTACCATTGTTCTTGTGGAGAAAGCAAAAACCAACCGTTTTGTGATGGTTCGCATCAAGGAACGGAATTTACACCTAATGTAGTAGAAATTACGGAAGACAAAACAGTAGCGTTATGTGGTTGTAAACATTCTGAAAATGGAGCGTTTTGTGATGGAGCACATACAAAATTATAATAATGAAAGAATTTTGGAATAATAGATATGCAGAAAAGGAAATGGCTTACGGTGAAAATCCAAATACTTTTTTTGCATTACAACTTCAAAAATTACATATAGGTAAAATTTTACTACCTGCTGAAGGAGAAGGAAGAAATGCAATCCATTCTGCAAAATTAGGTTGGGAAGTTTCAGCATTTGATATTAGTGCAGAAGGAAAATATAAAGCAAATGTTTTTGCAAAAAAAAGTAATGTCTCTATAGATTATAAAGTAGGTGGATTTGATAAAGTTGGTTATGAAAAAAAATCTTTTGATTGTATTGGTTTAATATACGCTCATTTCCCGCCCCATTTAAAATCAGAATATCACAATATATTGGATACATATTTAAGAAAAGGTGGCATAGTGATTTTTGAAGCCTTTAGTAAATCACACCTAAAATTAAATTCCGAGAACCCAAAAGTTGGTGGTCCAAAAAATATTGATATGCTATTTTCAAAAGAAGAAATTAAAAATGATTTTATCAATTATGAAATAATTGAACTCTCTGAAAAAGAAATTAATCTAAATGAAGGATTATACCACAACGGAAAAAGTTCGGTAATTAGATTTGTAGGACGAAAGAAGTAACTATTGCCAACAATCTGTATAGTTAATGGCTAAGAAAGTGCAAACCCCAAAGTTTGTGCTTTTTTTGTATTTTTGTGCTAATCTTAAAGATAGTGCTTTTAAAGTCGCCACTAACCATACAGTAACCGTTGGCAACTATTAAAAAAAATACGAACAGACAATGAAAATATTAATCACAAATTTATTAACACTACTAATTTGCACTCAACTTTTTGGACAAATTACATCAAGAGATATTGCCGATAAAGCAGTTTTAAAACCAAGGGAATATAACAGTCTTAAAGCATTTAATCCAAAGGAAGATTTGAGAATTTATATTGGGCAGGAATTATATTTTCTAACAAAATCTAAAAAATGGGAAAATTTTAAACAAAGTTCCTTAATTGGATATTCAGATTTTTCTAACTCACCTAAAGATGCTGGAAATTTTGAAGAAAGACAATATCAACCAATCCAAGATGGTAAATATAATTTTAGGTCTGATTATTCTAAAATTGCAGGGAAATATTTCATTGTAGATGACTTTATCGACCAAACTGACAGAAATAAATTTAAGTATAATGAACAAGGATTGTACTTTAAACTAATCAACAAAGAACTTCGAGACACTGCATATTATCAAATTGTAAAAGTCAAACAACACCTTTCAGATAGAATGCTTATTCCTTTCATTGTCGTTGGGAATTTTGAAAAGGTAAAGTCAACAATGATTGGTAAAAAACTACAATTACAAGAAACTATTACATCAGTAAAGGAAATTAATACAGGACAGCAAATAGATTGCGATAAAGGCAGTTGGTGGGAATGTATTGATTTCACACTTGTAGATTTAGAAAATAATATTTATTCAAAACCTGTTTATATTTTTAGAAACGAAAAATTTGAAGAAATAGCAGTTGAAGCAAATGGATATTCTGCACTTCTAACGATAAAACGAAATCATTTTATGACACCTAAAGAAATTGAAGAAGAAAAAATAAAAGAAGAATTAAAGAACCAAAAAATTGAAGAGAGGCTAAAGCGAGAGGAAGAAGATAAGAAAAAGCGAGAAAAAGAATGGGCTGAAAATGATAGAAAATTTAGGCAAGAATGTATTAACGAATTTGGAGCAAAATTCGGAAACTATATTGCTGATGGGAAAGTAATTATTGGAATGACAAAAAAAATGTGTCGCTTATCTTGGGGAAGTCCAAGAGATATAAACACTACTACTACAAACTATGGTAAAAACGAACAATGGGTTTATAGTCTAAAACATTATTTATACTTTGAAAATGGGAAATTAACAGCAATTCAGAATTAAATGAAAACAAAACTCAACTTTGAGGATAAATCAACAAAAGAACTACTGTCTAAACTTGATTTTGAATATTTTCTAAAACAAAATTTTGAAGTTGAGAAATATAGTTCTAAAAATATAAAAGAGTTGTATTTAAGTTACCAACTTCAAAAAAAGAAATTAAAAAACAAATCAAAAACTCATAAAACACAGTTCCATTATTTTATTGAAGGGAAAGTGAGAAAAATGTTTACTGGCGGACTTTTACCAGCAATGTTTGAATTAGATGAAGGTAGAAGACATCAGATTTTTGATTTTGCATCAATCGGAGAAAATTGGGCATATTTTGAATATTGGAAAAAATCATATAATCGAATATTGAAAAAAGAAAAAATATGGAACAATATTGTAAAAACAGGAAGTGTTTTAGCATTTATACTGACTATATTAAAACTATATGAAATATTGATTAAAACAGAATAACAGTTGCCAACAACGTGTATAAATCATTGGGCAACAAGTGGTTAAATGGAAATTATAAATATAAATAAAATTTACGGTAAACTGAAAATGAAGTGCTTCGAAATGCCCAACGCTTCATACACAAACCGTTAACTTTAATGCGAATAATTTTAGTAATCCTAAACTTCATGGTATA
>CAYPHN010000146.1:0-8702 GCA_964410265.1 uncultured Flavobacteriaceae bacterium
GGCTGGTGATTGGTATACAGAGGCTTATAATAAATCTAATGATCTTGATTTTTTAACAAAAAAGTTTGAGTTAATTGATCAAGAAGTGGCTCTTATAAAATTTTCTCAAAGAAATTTTACATCCGATTATTCACAGATTCATTTTGCCAATGAATATCGTATTGTTTTTGAAAAAGGGTTAAATACGTGTTGGGAATTATACAATAAAACAAACGATCAAAAATATTTAGAAAAAGCATTTGCTCTTTCAGAAACAAATAGAAACACAACTCTGCTCAAAGGCTTACAAGATACTCAGTACAAGCTTTATGGTGATATTCCGAAAGACCTTATTGAACATGAGAAAAACATCAAACAAGATTTAGAATTGATAAAACTTGACTTATATTTTGAAAAAAAGGCCAAGACACCTGATAAAATATTTATAAGTGAGTTACTCAACAAAAGAATCTTATTAAGTAATAGATTGGATAGCTTACATATAACATTTAAAATCAATTACCCAAGATATACAGATTTAAAATACAGTAACAAACAAATAAAAACTATAGATATCCAAAATAATTTAGATAAAGAAACTCAATTAATAATTTATTTTTTAGGTAGTAAAAACTTATTTGCTTTTCATATTACCAAAGAAAAAATAGTTTTTTTAAAAAATGAAATTGCACTTGATCTAATTGTAAAAACTGAAAAACTGAAAAATAATTTAATTTCACAAAATGATATTCATAAAACCAGCAAAGATTTATATCAATCATTATTAGGTAACCAGTTAAACAAGTCTCAAAATATATTGATTATAATTCCAGATAATGTACTAAACTATATTCCTTTTGAAATTTTAATAAACGACAATAATAAATACTTAATTGAAGATTTTACGATTAGTTACACGGGTTCTGTTAATTTATTTTTAGAGCTAAAAAATGACTTCTTTAAATACGAATCACCAAATTATTGGGCTGGATTTTCTCCAAATTACAAACAAAATTTAAAATTATCTTCAAATTTAAATGAGGTAAATACCATCGCTGAAATTGTGAATGGTGAAAAATTTATTGGCGATTCGTCAAACATAAAAAACTTTTTAAAAAATAATAAAGAATATTCTATCTTACATTTGGCCTTGCATGCTAAAATCGATAATGAAAACCCAATGTTTAATAAATTACTTTTTAGCGATGAAGAATTATCTGCGGCCGAAATTTATCTTAGTAAAAATAAAGCGAATTTAGCGGTTTTAAGTGCCTGTAATACTGGCTTTGGAAAACTTGAAAAAGGAGAAGGAGTAATGAGTATGGCAAGAGCATTTCATTTTTCGGGAGTACCTTCTGTTATCATGAGTTTATGGAAAGTTCCTGATAAGGAAACAAAAAAAATAATGGTTTCCTTTTATAAACATTTAGAAAAAGGTGAAACAAAAAACTTAGCCCTAAAGAATGCTAAATTAGATTATTTAAATTCTATCCAAGATACGAACCTAAAACACCCTTATTATTGGTCTGGTTTTGTTTTGAATGGCAATACCGAACCATTAAAGAACAAAAAGAAATACTATTATTTAATTAGTGGTGGACTGGTTCTTTTTAGTCTTCTAATTTGGAGAAGAAAATTGAAACTAAAAAAAAACTAATTCAAATAATTTAATATTTTATTCGCTTCTTCTTTTTTAAAGTAATTATCTGGGTGATTTGCTATCCATGCAAATTGAGAAATTGCTTTTTGTTCTTCTTCATTATTTAAATAGGCCAATGCCAAGTACCAATTTGCAATTTCTTTAAAATTAGTTTTTGAATCTTTTTCGTTAATTGAAGTTGCAATTGGTAATAACAAATTAATTGCCTTTGACGGTTTACTTAAAGATAAATAGCACATCGCCATATAAAACTGAATATATTCTTCTTTTGAATTTACAGTAGAATTAAATAAGTTTAAAGCTTTATGACACTCTCTATTTTCATAAGCAACAAAAGCTTTATACTCGATGGTATTTACTTCACTACTCCTAACTACTGGTTGAATTAAATTACGATAGGCTACAAAATTATCTGTATAAATTTTTTGATTGGAAGGGAAATAAGTATCATTTACAAACCAAGTTCCCAATCCTAATAAAAGAATTATAGATGCAGCGGCAAACCATTTTATTGGTAAAAATAAAATTTTAACCTCTCTTTTAATTTTATTCTCAAATCCTTGAAGGGTTGATTTTAAACTTTCTCTTTGATCCAAAGCGATGATCTTTTTTAAATCTTTTTGAAAAAGAAACTCCTCTTTAAATTCTTCATTATTATTTAATAATTCATTAAAAATTCTTTGCTCCTTAGGAGTCAAATTATTTTCAAAATATTTATCTATTAATTCAAAATCGTTCATCATGTTTTATTAACCATTTTTTTAAGTTGTTTCATGCATCTGGATTTTTGACTCTTTAAAACTTTTTTATCACTATAATCCAAAATTCCCGTAATTTCATCTAAAGTATAACCCTGATAATAAAATAAGCTCAATACACTTTTACAACGTTCTCCCAATTTAATAAAATACTTTTTAAGTACCCTCTGTTTATTAGTTAATTCTGATTCTATAAAGTTAACATCTAAAGTTAAACTTTTTTCTTCTAATTCAATATCATTATTATATTCAATTTTAGAATTTTTTCGATGGGAATGAAAAATTTTATATTTACCTATGGCAAATAAATAAGTTGAAATATTACTTTTTAAATCACTTAACTTACCATTAATAGCATTTTCTTGAAGAGCAATGATGGCGTCTTGATAAATATCAACAGCATCATATTTCTCAATATTGTATTTTTTCGCAAAATTGATAAAGGCTTCTCTATTTTCAATATAAATTTTTTCTAAAGTCGCTTTATCACTCTGCTTCAATAATTCAATAATATTATTTGAATCTTGTACCCCCATTACAGCAAAGAAAAGAAATAAAATTAAAAACAATCTTATTTCTTTCATAAAAATTATACCTAAAAGGACTTAAATCACAATAGTTCGTGATGTTTTTGTATGCGATTGATTTATAGTCAGTTACATAATAATGCTTAAATATGATAACTCACTGATATTCATATATTTAATTCATAATTCTACAGCATATCTCAAAATTACACGAAGTGTTGTAATAGGTTCAAAATTGTAATTAACGAATCTAAATTACAAGATTATCCAGTTATGTGGCTAAGAGGAAATAACTATAACTAATTGTTTCGTGTCTCTGCAAAATATCCTAAACCTTTGAAACAAAAACTGATTTTATCCACTTATTTTTCAAACAAAGTTTCCATTTCTTCCAAAGTTTTTCCTTTGGTTTCAGGGATAAATTTCCATACAAATAATATGATGATTACGATAAATCCTGAAAATAAAAAGTACGGTAAAGCATTGTTCCAAACTCCTCCATCTACTTGTAATTTATTGACATCACTATCTACAATCATAGGAAAAGTTTGTGATACAAAATAATTTGCCAACCATTGTACCGCTACTGCGATAGACATAGCCACACTACGTATTCTATTTGGGAAGATCTCAGATAAAATAACCCAAACTACAGGCCCCATAGACATGGCAAAAGCACCTATAAAAATTAAAACACCTATCAAACTAATGATTCCTTCACTTTGTGATATGGCAGGTAAACCTGCTGCATTTACATTCGAGTAATCACTTAAATATAAAGTAAAGCCCATCATTAAAAAACCGATCAACATACCAAAACCACCTATCATCAATAAAGGTTTTCTTCCCAATTTATCTACCATAAACATGGCTATAAATGTGAAAAGTAAATTTACCGTGGCTAATAGTATTTGTTGCAATAAAATATCTTCCTTACCAAAACCTAAAGCTTGTTCAAATATATCTGCTCCGTAATAAAGTACTGCATTGATACCTGTAAATTGTTGTAAGGCTGATAATACAGTTCCTATAATAATAATTGGAAATAAAGATTTACTAAAAACAGAAACTTTAGTAGAACTCTTATCTTTATGAATAGATTCTTGTATTTCAACAAATTCTTTATCAGCGATTTCCTTGCCATGAATTTGTGTCAATATCATTTTTGCTTCTGCTTCTTTTCCTTTGATCATTAACCAACGCGGACTCTTAGGTACAAAAAATAATAGTCCCAAAAATGCGATGGCTGGAATTAATTCTGACCAAAACATTCGTCTCCATCCAAATGCAATATTTTGCTCCTCACTTAAGTTATTCCCAATAAAATAGGTCGCTAAAAAAACCACAAAAAACCCTACTACGACCGCCAATTGATAAAATGTAACGAGCGTTCCTCTCTTTTTAGCAGGTGCAATCTCAGCAATATACATCGGTGCATTCATAGAGGCAATACCTATTCCTATTCCTCCTATTATTCTAAAAATCACCAATATAGTGGTGCTCTCTGGTAAAAAAGCTGGCATACCTGAACCCCATGCTGAAATAGTAAATAAGATTGCAGATATAATTAATGAATTTTTTCTACCTATACTTTTACTTAAAACACCTGCACCAATCGCTCCAGCCAAAGCTCCTAAAAGAGCGCTGCTAACTATAAAACCTTTTATAAAACCACTTAGTTCAAAATACTTTGAAAAATAAAATTGGGTGCCATTGATTACTCCAGTATCAAAACCAAATAACAAACCTCCCAAGGTAATTACAATAGTGATAAAATAAATATTAATTCGCTTGGTTGATGTATTGGTCATAATTTTTTATTTAATGATTTATATTGTTGATTTATTTATTTGAAAAACTTTTGCTAAAGTAAACTTTTTTTTAATTTTATTATGATTTATTGATTATTTAATAGCAAATTCTGTAAAATTGTAGCAATTTTAACCGATTAGATATGAAATAGATAATATCAACACCTAGTGTAATTTTGAGTTATTAATGTCGAATTACATTATTGAATACCAACGAGTTAGCGTATTTGATTATTATTACCTAACCAATTGTATGTCAATCGCATACAAAACCTTAACGGATTATTGTAATATTTTTGATTAATTACAAAATCAACATCTATATTTCATTGCATTATTAACTAGAACTAAGAAGGTGAATTAATGTGTAGTTCTTAAATGTTTTTTATTGCTAAATTGTAATTTATGATGCAGTTTGCCATTCTTATCTGCTTTAATTTTTAAATATATTTTTTTATTAGTGTCATCAAAAGTTTTTTTACTGGGTATTTTGGTTAAATCTCTTCTTTTAATATTCGATAAAGGTATAGAAATCCAAAGATCTGTATAAATAGAATTTTCTATATCACCTTCAATAAAAAAATCAAAGGCAGTAGACTGTACGTTGGTTTGGGGTAAATTTATAATGCTGTTTTTTACATTTAAAGAGCTATTAATATTGACAAACCTCACATCCTCAAACCTTTTTTTTCTAAAAATTAAATTACTAGCTTCAATTAGCGGTATAAAATTTTTAACTCTCAATTGCTTAATATTATAATCTAAATCGGCTTCTATAGTGTTGTATAACGCTCCATTAACATCATCTATTACTCCTTTAAAATAGGCATTGACATTTACAATTCCTGTTATTTCAGTTGGTGAATTTAATTGTGTATAACCAAAATTATTAAAGGATTTTAGAATGTTTTCTATAGCAATATCATCTAAAGATAAGTTTGTGTTAAAATTAGTTTGTGTTGGATGGCTTAAATTAAATTGCGCTTCTAATGTCACTTTTTTGTTAAAGTAATAGAAATATACATTGTTGAAATTTAATGTGCTTAATCCTTTAAAATTTAAATTAGCATTTACTTTTTCTAAACTCACATTCTTATAGCTCAGATTTTCTATCTGTAAGGATACCGAAGGGTTAAATTTCGCATATAGATCTTTTAAAATAATTTTTACATTATTCTGCTGAGAAGTCTTTTTATGGTTAGGGTTAAATGCATCTATAAAATTACTAAATTCTATATTTTTAGAAGAAATGGTAATTGAAGATTTAACATTTTTAGTTGTATTGGTATTGTTAAATAAATCGATAAAATTGTCTAGTTGCCCTTTTAAATGTACAGTTTGGTTGTTTGGTAATTTTAGTTCAAAATCTTTTAAATATGCATTTTTATTTTGCATACTTAATGATATGTTCTTAAATGGCAGCGTTAAACCAGTTGGCTTATACAACATGCTTCCTTCTTGTACATGAAACTCTATTTTTGATTTTTCAACAAGATCTTTTAGTTCTTTGGCCTCATTTGAAAAATTTACCATTAAATTATAATTTGCATGTTTAAAAAAGAAATTCTCACTTTGTAAAATTTCTGCCCAGTGTTCAATTTTTCCATTTACATTTAAAAGTAAATTTAGGTATAAAGTTTCATCATTGTTACGACCTTTTCTAGGGCTCAAGTCAATATCAAGTGTAGCTTTTGCTTCACCATCTTTGTAATTTCCGCTTATTTCTTGAATATTTAATATGTTTTTTTGATATTGGGCTATAAGTTTAATGTTGTTAAATTGGGTGTTTGAAAAATCTAGGTTCTGAATAGAAAAGTTAAGATTAGGGTTGAATTTTTTTACCAAGGTGTTTACAGCGTATTTAACATCCTCAAGATTTTTACTTTGTGTTTGCTTTTTATGTGCTCCAAAAGATTGCAACAAAGAGTTAAAGTTTATATAATCAGAAGAAATATTTAATGTTGAAATTACTGGTTTGTTATTATCCTCATCTAAAATTAATGTGCTGAAATTTTTTATATTCCCGTTTATTCGTATGCTTTCATTGGCATTCATTTTAACTATTAGCTCTTTTATTTCTGCATTATTTTTGTTCATCTCTAATGCCAAATGGGAGATATTAAATTGATTGGAATTATGTCTGTTTTTTACAACCAAATTAGAGCTTTCCATATTGATTTTAGACAATTTAAAAATTTCAGATAAAGAATTAAAATAATTATTAAAAGTCCCTTTTATAAAAAACTCTCCTTTGGCAAATTCATAATCTCGACTTGAAATTACATCATTCAAGAACTTTACTTTGCCTTCTAATTTATAATCTACCCTTAGAAATCTAGGCTTTGGAAATTCGTTTATTAATGTTAAACTATTAATTTGAAATGGAATATTTTCATAGATACCATTGAAGTCATTCAGAATATTGGTAAAATTCTTACGGTTTTCTGTTTTAATATTAACACCCTGATAGATGCTGTTTTTAAAAGTTCCACTAAGCGACACATTTTTTAAATGAATATTATCTTTGTGATAAATAATTTCATTATTTTGGATAGAATATTCTATTTTTATTCTAGGTTTACTTCTATATTTAAAGGTTTCTGAAATCTCTGCCTTTACATTAAACGGTTTTAACAAACTAAAATCTGCCAATTTGCTTTCAATATTTTCCGATAATAAATGTATTGTTTTATTATAATTGGCTTCTTTTAAAGACAACCAAAACTTATATTTATTCTCTTTGGTGTTGATAAAAGATGATATTTTAAATTTCTGATCACCAATACTCATCTGAAAATCAGGAACTTCTATGGTTTTTTTATTTGTATCTATTATTGGTTGCATACTACCTACACATCTTACATTATTAAAAAAAGTTCCCTTGTCTAAATTAAAGCCCATTTCTTTCATGAAAATATCTATATCTAATCTAGGAATAACAAGTTTTTCGAAATCTATGTTAAAATTAATAGTGTTTATATGGGCAGTTATTCTTTTATTTTTTACTTTTTCTGTTTGAATAAAATCAATGTCTTCTATAAATACATCAACATCATTACCGATAATTTTTAAATCTGATTCTGTACCATCATTTACTGCGTTTGCACCAAAAACATAGTGGTTGGTATAATGGTCTTCGTCTACAAAAATATTGAGTTGACCTTTTTTAACCGAAACAGATTTTATTTTAATTTTATTATTGAGTATGTCAATTAATGATATGGTTGCATTAACTTCTTGAAAAAAAGCAGTTTTTATATGGTGTTTAGCGTATAATGAATCTAATAATGACAAGTTGAAAATTTGTATTTCAATACTAGAAATATCTTTATAGGAGTTTATATTAATAGAATCAAATATTATTTTACCCTTTCGGTTTTCATTGATAACATTTTCTATTATAGCAATTATTTCTTTTTTATTGCTATTGACATAATACCTTATTCCAATTAGAAAAATTAGAATTAATAGCAATAAAAAACTTAAAACAATGAGATATTTTTTAAACTTCTTTTTAATAGCTTCTGGTTTTGATAAAAATATTAAAAATAACCTAAATACCGTCAATTATAATCAAAACTTAATAAACATCAAGTATTATGTGCATTCCTATATCCCGAAAACTATCGGGATGGACAAGTTTTTCAAAAGAACCTTGTGAATTGTAGAGCAATATAAAAAAATGTGCTGAATGTAATTAAAATTCTCATTAAGTATGCCGTGAATAAACAGTTTCGAAGGAAAACTCAAAATCACCTTTTCACAAAAGATGGCCCCTACCTTTTACCAACACACAAGCCATCCCTAATAAATCAAAAAGCCTGTCCCGTATTTTATATCGGGAAGCTATTTTCACCACCACTCACAAACTAATTACAACACATTTTATATTGAAAAACGATATATTAAATCTAAATAGGGTCTGTTGAAAAACTAAATCACTAGCCTTAGTTTCTTATTTATCAAT
>CAYPHN010000147.1:0-8695 GCA_964410265.1 uncultured Flavobacteriaceae bacterium
TGAATTTGATAGGAAAAAGGGTAAGCCTAAAATAAAATCTGCATTATTGAATGATCAAAATCTTCGTGAATTTTTGTCTTTATTAACCTATCAAACTTATAATATCAATGATTTTGATAATCTTTCAATTCCATTTAGGGCTATTGCTACAGATATTGTGAATGGTAAAGAAGTTATTCTTGGTGAAGGATCATTAAGTATGGCTTTACGCGCCAGTATGTCTATTCCGAGTATATTCAGGCCAGTGCCTTATAAAAACACTTTACTAGTGGATGGTGGCGTACTCAATAACTTTCCAACAGATATAGCAAAAAGCATGGGTGCTGATATTATCATTGGGAGTGACGTAGGTGGTGGAATGGCTCCAATAGAAAAATTAGACAATATTGCAACTTTAGTTTTTCAAGCTGGAATGTTAAGTTCTAATCTTAAAAACCCGCCAAATCGTGATCTTTGCGATATTTTAATTAACAATGTTCCGTACATAACCTATTCTACCGGCGATTTTGGTAAAAGTAACGAAATATACGAAGAAGGTAAAGTTGCAGCCTATCAAAACAAAGCTGTCTTGAAGGCTTTGTCAATTCAATTAAAAAAGTTCAACCAAAGAACACACCAATTACCAAAAGTTCCTAAAACAATCAAACTAGACTCCATCTTATTTAATAACGTAAGCGAGGAAAATCTTAGTTTAGTCCGTTCAAGGACTAATATTCAAGCCCATAAAGCATACAAACCAGAAGAGATCATTGAAGGAATTAATCGAGCCATGGGGACCAACCTCTTCGAACAAATCACCTATAATCCAGTTTTAATGGATGGCAAAAAAGTTTTGGAACTAAACGGTTTTGAAAAAGCGCGCCATCAATCCAAAGCATCATTACATTATGATTCTTTTAGAGGCGTTGGTTTATTTTTAAATTATACCAGTAGAAATGTTATTGGTAGAGCTTCAAGATTTTTATTAAGTGTCGATATTGCTGAACAGCCGGGACTGAGAATTCAATATCAGAAAAATTTTGGTAAAGAAAAAAACTGGTGGTGGCGCTCTGAATTACTCGGACAACAGCTAATTCAAAATTTTTATTTTTCTGGAGAAAAAATTGATGATTTAAAATATCGATATTTAACTTTTGACAATCAGTATAACTTTAACATAAACCCTTTAAAGAGTTATGTTGGTGTTGGATTAAACTATGAAAAAATCAGATTAAAACCAACTGCTAATCCTGAGGTTGTGGAAAATCCATTTAGCTTAAATGATTATCAATTTAGAAATCTTGAAATTTATGGCCACTATCGTTATAATTCAATGAATATGGTATTCTTTCCAACCAAAGGAACCATATTGGATGTAAAAATTGGCAGATCACTTGTTCATAATGTGGACTTAGATTTTTATGATACGGAAATTCCTGATGTTAAAGGCAAAACCAATGGCTATTCTAAATTAGTCTTTAATCTAGAAAAAAGAATTCCAATACATAAAAAAATTACTGGTATTTTAACTGCAAATACGGGATTTATTTTTATGGATGACCTAAAATCCGAAGATGTTTCATTTGTCGAATTTGGATTTGGAGGGTCTTACACTTTGGGAGGAAATTTAACTAGACCTAGAAAAGACGATTATCTTTTTCCTGGTTTGAACGAAGGCGAATTGATTGTTACACAATTTATGATGCTTAATTTGGGTATGCAATTTAACCCAATAAAAAGTTTATATATAACACCCCATTTTGATATTGCATCTGTTGGGTTCCAAGAATTTGATACGTATATAAAGGATGCTTTTTCTCCTAGTGGAAATTGGAAAGATTTGAATGAAACTAGCTTAATAACCTCTGGCGGACTAACATTAGGCTATTATTCTATCTTGGGACCAATAACTTTTGATGTATCCTATGTAAATAGGATCAATAAAATAAGAGTCTTTTTTGGCATTGGAATTCAGTTTAATCGTTCTAATTAATGATTATCTATTCCACATAAAAATATTTATTAGATGACTAAAAACCATTCTAAAAAGACTCACCAGATGAGTAATTAAAGTCATCAGATTACTTATAATCGCATACATCCACATAACAACGGCGGATAAACTTCTCGCCCTTCCATTTAAATCTCCATACAATTTATCGCATAAAAAAAGCCCTTCGTTTTGAAGAGCTTTTGTGCGGGCGAAGGGACTCGATATTAATTATCACATTCTTGTATAGTATTCCCATTTTTAAGACACTCTTAAGATAGACTTTTTCTAATAATTTATATTTTGCTTGGAATTTACCACAGTTCATTGTTAGCCTTTCGTTATTTTTATCATATTAATTCGAGTTAAGTGCTTCATCAATTAGTTCAAGTATTAAGACATTCTTCTTTTTGACAAGATTTAATTCATGTATTACTTCGTTTATAGACATGTAACGTTCTACTAAATAATCTTCGAATAATGGGTCTCTAAATAGTGATTGATAATCTGATAGAAACCTGCTTTTTCCAAATTCAGGCGGAAGATAAGAAGATCTATAGTCTGCACTTCTGATATGCCGCTCAATAATAGTTTTTGAAGCCACAACTGCTGCAATAGTTCGCACTTCCCCTTCTTTTGCATCATTAACAAAATCCTGCCAGTCAAAAAGTAAATTAGAAAGGGAGTCGTTTTTTATTAAATGAATTTCTCCTGATGAAATACTTGACCTTAATGCTCCATTAAGCGGATTGAAAGTCCATCGAAATGATGAGTTTTGCATCCAATTAGGCATAGAATCGCTTGTCATTTCAACTGAATTATTTGAGTCTAGTTTCATAAACCTTCGAATATTTTTAATTACTATGTTATCATAATAAAGCACAGTATCCAACTGTGTTAGATTGGAGGTGAATTCTATTTGTAGGGCTTTGAGAAGTATTTCTTTTTTTGAGTTGTTTTTCCTATTTTCATTCAAGTTGTTAATGCTTAAGGCAATCAAGATTCCAATAACAACAAGCACAATTTCTCCGAAAGCATACTTTAAATACTTTCCAGTTTTATTCTTCTCCATAAGGTCGTATCGAATTTTTCTAAAGAATTTTATCATTGGTTAGCGGTTTGTCATAATGTTCGTTAAGACACCTAGTTTACAAAAGTTAAAGATTAGACTTTACACTAAATTAGTAAACAAATACGAACCAGAGAAGATTCTGAAGGAATTTTCCAGATGAGCATTTGCCAAAGTATTAATTATAAAGTATGTTGGCAAACGTTTATTAATTTGATATTCTTTGCACAACAAGTTAATAAGTAGTTTTGCCTTTTTTATAAGCTTATTTTCTATTTTGTTTTAAGAGCTCCAATACCATGATCCCAAAGCAGCCTATTATAAGTAGGAATAATAGTATTTATAAGTTCTTCTGATATGCTCTTTTGTACTTCCCATTGCTTGTCAAGCTCAGCGAGTCTATCTTTTGATGCTTGGTTTACTTTCGGTAAGTCACTGTCATTTTGGTTGATAAGGAAAATATATTCGGCAGTGAATTTATTTGGAAAATTCTCTACATCATCATAAGCCTTCGATTTGCGCTGCACCATATCTTCATCCCAAGCTATAAGCTTGTGGATAATCGCGTCACCTTCAGATTTCACCTTGCTATATGTGTCTTCTTCGGGTAAATCCTTTAAGATTAGTACGATCTGGCTTTGCACTTTTTTTAATGTATTAACTCTTATGTGCATATCTGTTAGATTTGCTTCAGTTTTAGTTTTAAAATCGTGAGTTTCTTGATAGTCCTCGGTAGTCACGTCATATAATGGATTTGGCACTATATTAAATGTTACTTCAGATAATTGATCATTTTGCTTGATGGCAGCTGTATAGGCGTTTGGCATCGCCTTATGGCCTTTAAAAGAGCCTTCAATGTAAGCAGTAGGTACTCCAGGTAGACTATTATACCTCATGTCCCACACAAAACGGTTAAGCCCAACTTTATTTGATAGCAAAGGCTCAGGCGAAGGGCCACCCGGATATTTTAAATACTTAGGGTCAGCTTTAGAACTAATGGTTCTAACCAAATCGCCGTCTTTATCTTTAATCATTAAAGTCAATTCTTTATCCTCTGAGGCTGTGGGTAAATAATAATAAAATACAACACCATTAGCAGGATTAACACCTTTGGAATCATCTGTGCCATCGAAACTATCTGAATTACTATTTAATTGACTCTCCCAATTTCCGATAAATGCATCTTCTGGTTGAAGCAGTGTGAAAGATGTATCATTACCTTCAAACTGTCGTATCAATCCTAAATCATCTAATATCCAAAAAGATCTACCCATGGTTGCAACACTTAAGTCGTCATGGCTAACTTTCAAATCTGTAATAGGTGTTATAGGTAAATTCAATTGAAATGGTTGCCATTGTTTTCCGCCATTCCAAGAGATGTACATGCCTAATTCTGTTCCAGCAAAAAGCAAGTCTTTGCGTTTAGTATCTTCTCGAACAACTCTTGTGTAAGCGCCTGTTGGGATACCGGAACTGATATTGGTCCACGAAGCACCATAGTTCGTAGTTTTATAAATAGCAGGAGTATAGTCATTAAATTTGAATCTTGTTGTAGCTATATAGGCTGTTGCCTTATCGTGAGGAGAAACTTCGATAGAATTGATCAACGTCTCGGGGAGCTTCTTCGGAGTTACCGTACTCCAATTTTTACCACCATCTTTTGTTAATTGCAAAACGCCATCGTCGGTTGCGGCCCAAATAACCCCCTTTTCATGTGGTGATTCAACAACATAAGCTAATGTGCCATAATTCTCGGCTCCTACCGCTTCGTTTGTGTAAGGCCCACCACCTTTTCCTTGTTTTTCCTTTTCATTGTTGGATAAATCGGGGAAAACTTCTTCCCAAGTGTTACCCCTATCTCTAGTTCGCAATAACAATTGTGCTCCATGATAATAGGTGTCTGGTTCATGTTGTGACCAGATAATTGGCGCATTCCAATTGTATCTGTATTTCATATCCTTGGAATCTCTACCCAAATATTGAATAGGAGCAGACATAATCTGAGTACTGGCTTTTGCTTTAGTATCTAGGATTTCAATGGTTCCCAAATAGCTACCCCCCAATACATATCGTGGATTGTCAGGATCGAAAGCTAAAAAGGCACTTTCCCCACCTGCAGAAGCTGACCAATTATGTTCGTCTATACCGCCGTTCCCTAAGGCAAGGCTACTAATTTTTACTGAAGAATTATCTTGTTGCCCTCCATAAAGATTATAAGGAAATAAATTATCCGTATTCACTCTATAAAACTGCGCAGTAGCCATTCTGTCTTGAGGTGACCATGATTTTGCGTAATTATAAGAAACAGCGGCGCCACCGTCATTGGCAATTATCATATTTTTGCTGTTGTTTGGGTTGATCCAAAGATCATGGTAATCTCCATGTGTACCAGTTATTTTTGACCACGTTTTTCCACCATCTATTGAGCGTTGAGCACTGGCATTGAGCACATATATTTTCTCTTCATCATTAGGGTCGATAAACAACTCAATATAGTACCATGCTCTTTGAATTAGACTATGGTCTGAAGAAACTTTAGACCATTTTACTCCTGCGTTATTAGAAACGAATAATCCACCCAACTCTTTGTCGGAATCACTTTCAACTAAAGCATAGACCTTATCAGAGTTTGAGCGACTCACAGCAATAGCCATCTTGCCTTTCTCTTTAGGCAAGCCTTTGTGAATTTTTTTCCAAGTTTTTCCTCCATCCGAAGTTTTATAAAGACCACTTCCAACACCTCCACTTATAACTTTCCAAGGCATGCGCTGATGTTCCCACATCGCAGCATACATTACTAAAGGATTGTTATAGTCCATTGATAATTCAGAAGCTCCTGTTAGATTATTTACATAAAGAACTTTATTCCAGCTAACGCCACCATCTACTGATTTAAAAATGCCTCTTTCTTCATTAGGCCCATACAATGCTCCTTGGGCTGCTACAAAAAGGATATCTGGATTTTTAGGGTGTATCACTATTCTTGATATATGCTGAGTAGCTTTTAGTCCCACAGAGCGCCATGTTTTACCCGCATCATTAGATTTGTATACACCATCTCCATAAGAAGTCATTACGGCTCTAGGTGCATGCTCACCCATTCCTACATATACTATGTTTGGGTCACTTTCCGATACCGCTATTGCTCCAACTGAACTGGTTTTAAAAAACCCATCCGAAATATTTTTCCAAAGCCCTCCACCATCTTCAGTTTTCCAGAGCCCTCCACCAGTATTCCCCATATAGTATGTCATGGCATCTCCTACAACACCAGATGCGGCAACAGATCTGCCACCTCTAAAAGGACCAATATTTCTGTACTTGACCGAATTAAAAATAGAATCCACAGATTGAGCGAAGGTTGCTGAAGCTATAAAGAGTACTAGTAAAGAAAACGTAATTTTTTTCATAGTGTTGATTTTAGGTGTAGTCAGTTTTTATTCCTTTTTTGTTTTAAATATCTTTTCGAAAGCATCATAAACGGCTAAATGTAAAGCATCTCCGTGATTTTGTTTCTCAAAGAATTGATAATAGAGTTTTGTATTCTTTTCTGTTTTAATATTTAATTTAACAAAGAGTTCCTCTGCTGTTCTTTCTATTACTTCTCCCTCTTTTCCAACTGCAATATAAATTGATTTCTTTGTTTGGTAATCTTTTGTCTCTAATTTTAATAATGATTCATTATTCCACCACAAACTCGGACTTATTATTATATAATTATCAAATAATTGAGGTTTATTAAATAGAATTTCGCTTGCTAAAAGTCCGCCAAGTGATTGTCCAATTATTGTTTTAGAATTATTTGTCTTATAATTGCTATCAATGAATGGCTGCAATTCCATTTCTATAAAATTGATAAAATTTTCAGACTTCCCTGCTGTTGGAAAATCTTTTTTATCTCTTTCAATTGTTGTTGGAAATGTAAAATCTTTTTTCCTATCTATGTTGGAAATACCAACAACGATAGTTTCAGGAATCATATTTATCCAAGAAAATGAGCCAAATTGAACAATTCCAGCAATATGTATAAAATCTTCATCTATTGAACCATCTAAAAGATAAATCACAGGATATTTTTTAGTTGAATCTTTTGAATAGCCATTTGGTAAGTAAATATTCAAGATTCTATTTTCATTCAGTATTTTTGATTTTATTTCAACTTTATCTCCAATTTTTAAAGTTCCTTGTTCTATTATATCAGTTTCATTTTGAGCAAACAATTGATTATTCACTATTAAAAATAACATAAATATTATTATTCTAAATTTCATTGCGTATTCTCATTTTTTCAATTGGCTACATCACGGCTAAGCTTCTGTTGTGGACTAAAGTAGTCAAATATTTCCACCATTAATTAATTTTGTAAATTAGCACTACATTTAACTAATAACCTGAACCATAATTGAGTATAACCGTTATTGTAAGCCGTTTTTATTCTATCTAAATTGTTTTGGTTTCAAATTTTTATTTGCATTTTCTACAATTTCTAAAATTCTCTTTTGTCTTGTCTCTTTTCTTTTAGCAGAAACGACCCAGTACAATAAAATCTTTTTAACGGACTTACTTAGACTATCAAAGTATTCCATTGCGCCTTTGTAATTTGCAAATTCTCCTTTTAAATCTTCTGGAATTACAAGTGCTTCAACTTCATTTAAAATTGTCCAGGACCCATTTTCTTTTGCAATTTCAATGCTTTTGTAACCTTCTTCTTTCATAAGTCCTTGTTCAATTAAGATTTTCACTTTATCCTTATTTATCTTTGACCAAGTACTTTTCACTTTTCGTTTGCTGAAATACTGTTTGTATTTTTCAGTGTCTATTGTTTTTTTAACGCTATCAATCCAACCAAAACAAAGTGCTTCATCAACTGACTCACTCCAACTTAGGTTATAGTTAGAAGATTTTTTCTTATAAAAAATGAGCCAAACTGCTTCTTTTTTATTGTGGTTCAATTCGAGCCATTTTCTCCAATCTTGCTTGTCATAAGAACAATAGTCTTCAACGTCTTTCATACTTTAGTTTGTACTTTTTTTAATGGCTTACGCTTACTATAAACTACAGTAAGGACTTAAAAATACAATATTTTGATAACCCACATAGGCAAACTTTTTGATTTGCTAGCAAATCAAAGCAACAAGTAGTCAATTAAAAATTTGACGGGACTAGCTAAAAGAAACGAATTTAGTGTTTAACGGATAAACCTTATTGAGTTTACAGAATGCTGAACTAAATCCCGCTATGCGGGATAACTGTATCGTAAAAATAAATATATTAATTCCATCATGGAAATTTTATAACTTAAATAATAGAACAGATGGTTTAATATCAAACCAAAAGTTTGTAAATTAACTAAATATTCAACAATTTTTCTCCTAAAAAGAATATACCCCCAAGAAAAAAACGTATTGAAAACCCATAGAGGAAATTAGGACTATTTTTTTTCGAGATGTAGTTCAACATCTGCTTCATACTAGGCTTTACAAGCCGTATTAAAGCTATTTATTGTGTTTAGTTTTTTCAGAATACAAGTAATCTTATTTAGATTTCTTTAATCTCTTTTCTGCTTTTTTTTCTTTTGGAGTTTTAGCGGGTTCTTTTTTAACGTTCCTTCTTGAGTCTTTACTTTTTGCCATGATATTTTCTTTTAAATGTTTGTC
>CAYPHN010000148.1:0-8674 GCA_964410265.1 uncultured Flavobacteriaceae bacterium
AGAATATGATGCTCTTCTTTTTTCTTCGTTAGATAAGCTTATTACTGATACTAATAGTTTAGCAGCTATAATTCCTTGAAAAGCTGCAGCACTTCCAGAACCAGGTTTGTGGTTACCTGCGCCAAACTTTTCTAATAGCTCTTCAGAAGATATATTTAGTAATTGTATAGCCATATTTATTGTCAATTATTTTAGAAGCAAAGATAAGTAAAACTTATAAAGGTTTAAAAATTAGAAATTTAATGGTTCCAGCATAGATTTGTTACTAAATCAATTCATTGTTTTCAAATATTAATAATTTTCCGCCTCTCAAATCTTCAACATGTAATACTTCATAATTATCATCATGTGAAATGTAATGCCAAACTCTATAAATGTCCTCTTCATTGTTGTTTGAATAAACATCAACAGAATCATTTCCTACAAACGATTGTCCGCTAGTTTTTAGACCTTTATCTGAATCATTAATTTCATTTCTAACTTGAAGCTTTCCTTCTTTTACAAAATTTAAAATTCTTTGATATTGTTTTTTTGCAGTTATATTCATTTTTTTTACTAGTGTTTATTTGGAAAAACTCCTTTATCTTTCATCCATGATATTGCTGAAGTCAACTCTTCTTCTTTAAACTTTTTTTTTGCTTCACCCCAATCATAGAAACCTTTTATAAGTACTTTTTCATTAATTAAGTTATTTGAATTTAAATTTTCACTCCAGACGTAATACATTGTGGCAATTATTTCACAGAAATTAGATTTCTGTTTTTTAAATAGGAAAAGCAAATGATAAATATCTTCTTTTTGTAATTCAAAATAATTATTGAAATAGGACTTATGCGCTCCGAAATTTTCTAAAGGTTTATACTTATAACCAAATTTTTCTCTTTTAACTAACTCAAACCATTTATTTTTTTTAAAAAAACTATCAATAGAGTGTAATAGTTTCGGGTCTAATGGACCTGCGACATGTTTAGAATATTTAGTTGATAAATTCATTGAACAAACTTCTTCACATAAGTAAAGTACTTTTACAAATTTTTTATGTCCAAATGTATTTTCACTATAAAGCTCTGATGTAATTTCCGCAGCTAATACCATTTTTTTGAAGTAGTCTTTTTTCTCTGATGAAACTGCAATATTGGCTTTTTTAGTGATTTTTTTATTTTTTAAAAAATTTGGACTTTCAAATTTTTTAGGTAAAATAGTTTGAGTTGTTCCGTAAATTTTCTCGAATTCATCCAATTCTGTTTCATTTGTTGGAAGTAAATATCCGAAAAATGCAAGGTCGTTGTATAATTCAATTTGCTCCTTTTCTGAAAGAAACTCATTGTTCAAATTATCATTTTTGTAAGACATAGAATTATTTTTCAATTTTACATGCTTTTAGAGCTGTTAATGCTCTTTCTTTAGCTTTGCGTATTGATGCTGGTTTTATATTGTATTTTTTTGTAAGATGTGAAATAACATCATCTGGCAGATGTTTAGTGTTTTCCTCACTAATGGTATTGTACTCTGCGCAAAGTAAGATTATTTCTTTCTTCATTGGAGTGAATTTGCTCCAAATAGCGTCGTATTTTACTTTATCATATGTTGGTATATATTCTCTTTTTGAAACTTCACCTGGTGTATTATTTGTTATGATGTCATATCTGTAATCCTGTAGATTTTCTTTTATTTTTTCTTCAGATTTTATTTGATTTAGTAGTTTATTATTGGCAATTTTTGAGAGCCAAAAAAGAACTACTTTAAAACATTCATTATCGTCCCAGTTTTCATCGCATTTAAAATCTTTAATTTTTTCAAATGCCGTAATAAAGGTTTCTTGAAAAACATCATCACATATATTTTTGCATTCAGGATTTTGATGAAAAAGTTTATTGGTGATTTTACTACATCTATCATAAAATTTTTCTTTAAAAATATTATAAAATATAGTTTGAAAATCATCTAATTCTGCATCTGTATTATTTTTTTTAAGTGATAATATAACAGCAACTGTTAAATTATGTTCTGGCGGTTCTTCAGGGTCTAATAGTATTTTCATGCATAAACTTTAATTATAAATAGATAAGCGTGACACTTTGTAAGATAATAAAAACCATTTATAATTTGGTCACGCTTTTCTATTAATATTTGAATCAGAAAAATATAGAATGATGGAAAAATTTAGATTAAATAATGAGTTGTTTGAAGTAACAAACAAAAAAATTACAGGTGAAGAAATCTTATTAAAAGGTAATTTAACACCAGTCAGTGATTATGAGCTATTAATCAAACTAAATGAAAAAGGGTTTGAACCTGTTCAATTAGATGAAATAATAGATTTAAAAACTCCTGGAATAGAAGGTTTTGTAGCAAAACCTTATAAAAAGTTATTAGTAACATTGGATGACACTCCTATGCACTTGGAGGAATGTTTTATGACACCAAATGAAATTCTAAATACATTTGGCATCGACACAAGTAATTTCTTTTTAAAACAAATAAAAGGCGATGTTGAAATTGGTTATTCTAACGATAAAAATCACAAAATTGCAATAACTAATAATGCTGTATTTGTTTCATGTAAAATTGAAATTATTGATATAGAAGATCATTGTAATAATGATGATGATATTCCTAAAGGATGTAAATACAAAATTAAAATTGATAGGGAAAAATATGTTGTAAACGTTGAATGCATGACAGGTCATGAAATTCTAACATTAGCAAACAAAATTCCTGTTGAAAGATTTCAACTAAATCAAAAATTCAAAGGTGGAAGAGTTAAAAGAATTCAGCTTGATGAAAAGGTTGATTTTACAACAAAAGGAATCGAAAGGTTTATGACTTTACCGCTAGACCAAACTGAAGGAAGCAAATGAGAAGAGAATTTGACTTGCCTGAAGATGATGTTGATTTTTTAAATGCTGATGACTTTAAATGGGAGACAATTATATCTAATGGTAATTGGGTAATCATCAAAGGTTACCCAGTTCCATCAGGTTACAGCATAGATAAAGTTGATATTGCTTTAAAAATAGATTCAGGTTATCCTACAGCTCAAATAGATATGGTTTACTTTAATCCACCTGTTTTGAGAACGGATAATAAAATAATAAGAGCATTATCTTCTCGAACAATTGATTCCAAAAACTGGCAACGTTGGTCGCGACATCGAACAGGAATTAATCCGTGGAGACCAGAGGTCGATGGATTATCTACACATATGAGTTTAGTAAATTATTGGTTAGAACGTGAATTTAATATAAGATGAAATATAATATAAGAATAGCTGGAACTCACTACGGAGAACTTCAAAAACATTTATTCCCAGGTGACAATAATGAAGCAGTCAGTATAGCAATATGTGGAAGAAATATTGATAAAAATGGCAATGTTTATTTGTTAGTAAATGAAATTATCAATATTCCTTATGATTTTTGTTCTATACGTGAACCTAATCGAGTTGAGTGGTCAACTGAAATCCTTTCATCTCATTTAGAAAGAATAGTTAATAAAAATTTAGCAATTATAAAAATACACTGTCACCCAGGAGGTTACGAAAATTTTTCTGAAGTTGATGATAAGTCTGATATTGAGTTATTTGAATCAATTTATGGTTGGACTAACAATAGTTTGCCTCACGCAAGTATGATTATGATGCCTAATGGTAATCTTAAGGCAAGAATAATAACGGATAAGTTAGATTTTTTAGATGTAGATAGAATATCAATTATTGGTGAAGATTTAATATTCTTTGATAACAAAGCAAAACTATCTAAATCTAATTCATATGATTTGCGAACAAGACAAGCATTTGGAGAAGGAACTGTTAATATTCTAAATAATCTCAAAGTAAGTGTAATTGGCTGCTCTGGAACTGGTAGTCCAGTTATAGAACAACTTGCAAGATTAGGAGTAGGACAATTAATTCTTATTGATCCTGATGAAGTTGAATTTAAAAATTTAAACAGAATTCTAAATACTACTAAAGAAGATGCTGAATTGAAACGTAAAAAAGTAACTGTTTTAAAAGATGCAATAGATAAAATTGGGATGGAAACTAAAGTTGAAACTTATCCTGTAAACATATATGAAAATAGAGAAGTAATGAACGCAATATCATCTTGCGATATAATCTTCGGTTGTTTGGATTCTGTAGATGGCAGACACCTTCTTAATCATATATCAACATTTTATTTGGTTGGCTATATAGATTTAGGTGTGAAATTAATTGCGAATGGAAAAGGTAATGTATCTCAAATCTGTGGCAGCATCCACTATATTCAACCTGGAGGAAGCTCTTTAAAATCTAGAGGTGTTTACAATTCTGAAGAATTAAGAGCTGCTGGACTTTACAGAACAAACCCGCAAGAATATAAAAATTTGAAAAGTGAGGGTTATATAGCAAATGTGAATATAAATAGCCCAGCAGTAATAAGTGTCAATATGTTAGCAGCAAGTATAGCTGTTAATGAGTTTTTAGCAAGGATTCATCAATATAGATATGATAATAATTCAAAATTCGCAATGACCAAATTTAGTAATGTAGATTCATATATTCAGTATGAAGAAGAAGGTGATGTAGATATATACTTAAAAAAATTTATTGGAAGAGGAGAAATAAAACCTTTTTTAAACATGCCTGGATTATGAGGATTTGGAGATTTATTATAAAATTTATTTGTTCAATTTTTAAGCCAAAAAAGAAAAATGAGATTGAAATATTTAACCCACGGTTTTCTTATAAATATGTCGAAGATTTACCTCTAATAATTGAGCCAGATATTATTTATATTATAGGTGAAAATAGCATGTTTTGGATGCTTGGGTTTACATGTCCTTGTGGTTGTCAATTAACAATAAATCTGAACTTATTGGAGAAATCTTTTCCATGTTGGGATTATAACATACAAAATAACAGTTTAATTACATTGAGTCCTTCTATTAGAAGAGTTAAAGGATGTAAAAGTCATTTTTTTATACAAAAAGGCTGTGTGATTTGGGCTTGACCTCATAAAATTTTGATAAAACAATAGGAGAGTGGAGCGTACATATTTTAGGGTATCCAAATGCAATTATCCTGTGGATGATTGTATTTGGATACAATACTTTACTAAAATCTCGTTTCAAATTGTATTTAACTAAAAATGTATACTGTACATTTCCTTAACGTTAAATAGCCTAAAATATAGTGTAACGAGCCGTATTTGTTTCCAAAATTATATACTATTTTAAAGAATTGATTGAGTATCAATTTTTAAAATACATACCTCTAATTTATTTTTTCATCAAGAAAAAAAGATAAGAAAATTTAATAATGTATCTTGTAATCTATGAATACTCTCAATGAAAACGCATTAAACTTTATGAAACCAGAGCTTAATAAAGCTCAACTAGAATTTTCCAAAAACAAAAGTGGGAGGGAAGGAATAGATTTCATATTAAAGACAGCAACTGGCAACCTACACAAAATCTATTTACAATCTATAAATTTAAATCATTAAAAAAAAGTAGTTTAGAGTGTCTTTTTAGTTTTGTTGAAAATAATATACATCAATTAAAATCTTTACAAAAACAAGTTAATAAGCAACAAAAAATAGATTATCCAATTATGAAAATAGTTGATATGCTTTTTTGGAATAAAGGATTCGAACTTGATAAAAATAAGAGGAAAAGTAAATCGTAACACTTTCTCTAGCATTATAATATTATGTTAAATAGAATTTTTAAATTATTAAAGCGGCCTCAAAAGAAAATTTATGGATATCGAAATATATGCTTAGTAAGACCGAGAAGTTCCGCAGAGGGTCTCAAGGAAATCACTCGGCCGCACTTAGTATATATAAAGGTAGTTATGAACTTTATATTGCAGCCTTGATTTTTTTGTTTCTTTTTTTATCTAAGAAAAAAAGATAGTAAAAGAAATAAAATGGATGATTTAAAATTGAATTGAGCAAGTGTATAGAATTTTTAGGATGGTAAATGCAGTTGGAAAAATTTATACTCTTGCGGAAAGCTAACGAGAAGCTCGTGAAAACTTTTTGTGCAGGATTATTCTCAAATAATCAATTTTTGAATAGAATGAAAATCTTAGCTTTTTTTTGGCGTTGGCAAGCGATGGATAATTGTGTGTTAAATAAAATGTGATAACATTTTGATTTAGTAAAGCAATCGAGCGTTTGGCAGCGGCAATTTTACATAACGTCTAATTATGGAACAAATATGCAACGAGAGGTTTCTTAGAATCGTTTATTTGCAAAATGTTGAACAAATTAGTATACTAAAAGTATGAGAATTGCTTAAACTGAATTTTAATGACCCAAGTACTGAATATCATGTAGAATCAAAAAAACTTCTGGGATATTTTACAAAATATTGAATTACTCACAGCTTTTATATTTTTATATTTTGGAATTCGTGAATCTCCTAAAGTCGATTTATAGCTATCAAATAAAACTAGAAGTTAATAAGCCGTAATTTTCCTTTAACATAATTGTTGACGATATGATTCTAAAGAAGTCATATCTACATTTATGTCAAATAGCCGTAAATACGGCTATACGGAAATTACTGTGTATTTGTTCTATAATTAATATTATGTTAAATAGAATATTTAACAATGTACTCTACTACAAGGATGTCGTCTTTTTTAATACCAAAGTTGCCATAGATCTTTTATTAGCAACATGAACATATTTAAATGGTTCAACTAATTCTAAATCAAAATCTCTTTTAATAGCTGTCAATAATTTATTTGTTAATAAAAAACGATTTGATTTGTCGGGCAATTTATAAACACCTTTATCTATTAAAGTCACAAGTTCTTCAATACCATGAATATTTGCCATTCGAATAAAAATAGTCCCATCTTTTTTTAAAACACGTACCAATTCTGACAACATTTTAAAAAAATGTAGCTTGTTTTGA
Source organism: uncultured Flavobacteriaceae bacterium (assembly GCA_964410265.1). GTDB lineage: Bacteria > Bacteroidota > Bacteroidia > Flavobacteriales > Flavobacteriaceae > Lutimonas. The sequence continues at coordinate 6,910 of CAYPHN010000148.1, forward strand.
GCAAAATGTAAAACAGCATTACAAATAATATGATCAAACATATTATCTTCAAAGCTCAAATTTTTAAGATGTTGTGTCATAAAATGGTCTTTTTGTGCTTGAAATTTTTCTTTAACAAAATCTATTACTTTACTATTAGTATCTACTCCATATACTTCGAAATTATGGGTGTAAAACCATTTTAAATTTCTTCCTTTTCCACAGCCCGCATCAAGTATTACATCATTAATCGTATATCTGTTTTTTAAAATTTGGTCTAACAAATAAATATCAACTCCTTCTATTTCATTTTTTAAAGTGTTTAAATCCATATAATAAATTTAAGCAGCAAAATACAAAATGTAAGCTGTACTTTTGTAAAATGTTTAAAAGTCGCTTATCACAGTTTGAATTTATTACATTAATGGCTTCATTAATGTCTGTCGTTGCTCTAACTATAGATGCCATACTTCCTGCATTGGATCAAATCGGTATTGCTATTGGTACAAAACAAATTAGTGATAACCAACTACTTATTACCATGATCTTTTTAGGCCTTGGTATTGGTTCTTTGTTTTTCGGACCATTATCGGATACTTTAGGCAGAAAACCAATTGTTTTTTTAGGTTTTGGTCTTTTTATTATTGCGAGTTTTATTTGCATTTATGCGCAAACTTTAGAAATGATGATCTTTGGTAGGATACTACAAGGTATAGGCCTTTCAGCACCAAGAACTATAAGTATTGCCATGGTTAGAGATACCTATAGTGGTGATTATATGGCACGTATCATGTCGTTTATTACAGTAGTATTTATTCTGGTTCCCATCATCGCTCCTGCCCTCGGTAAATTTGTTTTGGATCATTATAATTGGCAGGCTATCTTTTATATTCAATTAATATTCAGCTTATTCGTATCATTTTGGTTCTGGTTACGTCAGCCAGAAACCTTACATCATTCAAAACGAATTAAATTTAGTCCCAATATTTTTGTTCAAGGTACTAAAGAACTTTTTAAATACAAATCAACGATAGGATATACCATAATTTCAGGTTTTATTACAGGTTCTTTTATGGTATATTTAAGTACCGCACAACAAATTTTTCAATTGCAATATGACTTAACCGAAGAATTTCCGTTTATTTTTGCAGGTTTGGCCATATCCGTTGGTTCAGCTACCTTTTTAAACGGAACATTAGTTTTAAGATACGGTATGAAAAAATTAGTTACTATAGCTATGGTTGCTTTTTTTATAATCTCTCTTCTTTACATACTCTTATTTTATGGTAAGGCAAACCCTAGCATTAGTATATTGCTATCATTTTTTGGTTTACAATTCTTTGCTATTGGATTTTTATTCGGAAATTTAAGAGCTCTTGCCATGGAACCCGTTGGTCATATAGCTGGTATAGCTGCCGCAATAACTGGGTTTATCTCTACTTTAATGGCTGTGCCAATTAGTACTTGGATTGGCAGATCGGTTACCGATACTGTATTACCCTTGTTTATTGGCTTTACCATATGTGGATTATTATCGGTATTTATATTGATTTACTTAAATCGAGATGATAAAAAAACTAAAATTATATAGCATTCTTAAGCAAGAAAATTTTATTAATCTTACATATTAATTAACATAATGTATTATTTTATTAATCAATATTTTGAATGTCAATACTTATTAGTTCTAAGCCCTTAAATTTAGCTTGAATTTCTATTGGGTTACAACAAACCTCACAGTCTTCAAAATAAGTTTGATGAGCAACGGAAGTATCGAATAACATGG
>CAYPHN010000149.1:0-2935 GCA_964410265.1 uncultured Flavobacteriaceae bacterium
TAGGTTTAAATGTTTTTGAAAAAGATATTAATAAAGCAAAAGTAGGTCAAAAAATCACATTTACCTTAACGACACAAACGGATAAAATTTATAATGCTGAAATATTTGCTTTAGGGAAAGCCTTCGAAATGGATAGCAGATCAGTTAAAGTACACGCCAAAATAATAGGAAATCACAAAGGTTTATTATCAGGTATGTTTGTGGAAGCTAGAATATTAACCAGTAGTAAGATGACCAAAGCTTTACCTAATGAAGCCTTTGTATCAGATAGTGGATTGGATTATATTTTTACTCTAAAGAAAAAAGATAAAAATGATGTTGAACTTGAAAAAATTCAGGTAAACAAAGGAATCTCTGACCTTGGTTTTTCTGAAGTAGTTTTTATAAAACCAATACCAGATGATGCATTGGTGGTTGTTAAAGGTGCATTTTATGTTAATGCAGAATTGAATAAAGGAGAATTTGAAGAACACGAACATTAAATCAGGTAAAAATGAAAGAAATTAAGGCATTTATAAAACCCATACGTTTGTAAAAAGTTGTTGTAGCCCTTCGTGAAAGTGGTTTCGACAGTGTAACGTTATCAGAAAGTGAAGGCACCGGAAATTATAAAAGACAAGATTCAAAACCTTCTTTAAAATATCATTTTACAGATAGTAAAATAATTAAGGTAGAATTGGTCTGTAGTGATAATGAGGTAGACGGAATTGTAGATTTAATTTGTGAAAACGCGCAAACACCTTATCCTGCAGATGGTATAATTTATGTAGCTGATGTTATTTCGGCATACAGAATTAAAAATGGAGAAAACTTGAAATAAAATTAAGGCTATGATAATTTTAGAAGAAATTTTAAAAAACAATAACGTAAGACCAACTGCAATGCGCACGTTGGTCTTACAATACCTTTTAAATAAGGATATAGCTGTGAGTCTTACAGACATTGAAAATTATTTTGATAATGTTGATAGAACAACTGTTTATAGAACGATTAAAACATTTGTAAATCAAGGAATTGTTCATAAAATTGATGATGGCACAGGAGTTACAAAATTTGCGTTATGTGAAGAAAATTGTCTTTGTGAAGTTGAAAAGGATTTGCATGTTCATTTTCATTGTAATAAATGTACCCAAACAATTTGTTTACCAAAAAATAAAATTCCTTTGGTTGACATTCCAAATAATTTTGTTGCAGAAGAAATTAATTTAGTCGTAAAAGGAATTTGTGATAAGTGTAATAATTAAATTGAACAAATGTGCATGGGTATCAATCATGCCAGACACTAGCCAATCAGTACTTTTAACTGTAGGCAGTATTTAGTTTTAAAATTGTTATCATATTCACTTCCTTTTTTATCTTTACCAACGCAATGAATCAATTTAGAAATTACATAGAAACTATTACCGAAGTAAACGATCAAGATTGGGAGCTTTTCTCTTCAAAACTGCATCGAAAATCGTTTCCAAAAAAAACAATTATTACTGATATTGGTCAAACAGAAAACCATATTTCGTTTATTGAAGAAGGAATTGTTCGCTTGCTAATTTCTAATAAGGAAGATGAAGATATTACTTTTGGTTTCAGTTTTGAAAATGAATTTATTAGTGCTTACGATTCATTTTTAACACAAACCCCTTCTTTGTATCAATTACAAACATTGGCAAAAACTACCTTGGTGAGTATTTCTTATTCAGATTTACAAAAGGTATATCAACAAACAAAAATTGGAAATTTAATTGGTAGATTGGTTAGCGAGCGGCTTTATATATTAAAATCGAAACGAGCAAACTCATTATTAAATGATTCTGCCGAGCAACGTTATTTAAATTTATTTACAGAGCGTCCTAATCTCATTAAAGAAATACCTTTAAAATATATTGCTTCCTATATTGGTGTAACTCCGCAATCGCTTAGTAGAATTAGAAAACAAATTACTTAACATAGGTTCATTGTTTGCTAAGGATTTTATTCAGAAATTTGAAAAAAATCATCAGTTACTATGACCATTATCGTTTTTATGATTATCCTGTGGTATTCAGGATTGTTTTTTCAAACTTTTTTTCTACATCGTTATGCAGCCCACCAAACTTTTACGATGTCTAAGTTTGCCGAAAAATTTTGCTTTGTACTTACTTGGGTTACGCAAGGTTCTAATTATTTAAGTGCTTATGGCTATGGTGTAATGCACCGTATGCACCACGCTTATGCCGATACAGAAAAAGATCCACACTCTCCAAAATACGACAAGAATATGTTCTCGATGATGTGGCGCACTAAAAATATATATCAAGGTATTAATCAAAAAACTATTACTGTAGAATCTCGTTTTACTAAAAATGTTCCGCAATGGGAAGCTTTCGATAAATTTGCAAGCTCAAGAATAACACGTCTTGTATGGGTAGTTGCGTATACTTTATTCTTTGTTTTTTTTGCTACGTCTTGGTGGCAATGGTTGTTTTTACCAGTTGCTTTTTTAATGGCACCTATTCACGGATTAATTATTAATTGGTTTGCACATATTTTTGGCTATGTGAATTTTAAGGTGAATGATACTTCAAAAAACTTATTACCCTTCGATTTTTTAATGATGGGCGAAGGCTACCATAACAATCATCACAAACACGGAAGTCGTGCTAATTTTGGAAGCGTACGTTGGCACGAAATAGATCCAACTTATTATATAATGTTAGTTCTTGATAAATTGAAACTGATCAAGCTTAAAAAAAATTAAATGTAGTATTCTAATTTCTTATTACCTTTAAAAAGGTATAATAAAAAATTATCTTTAGTATTTAACAAAATCCAAGAATGGCTCTATAGATAGGATTTGTTTATTTTTTTTCTTTTGATAAATTCTTTTTAAAAAATAACGAATAAATCATTATATTCAAGCAAATAAATTAGAACATACTATTCTCTCGGGGCTAAGTCATGA
>CAYPHN010000149.1:2945-8625 GCA_964410265.1 uncultured Flavobacteriaceae bacterium
CAAATAAATAGCCTGCACTCAACTTGATTGAGTGATAAGTAGCGAACACATGTGACCAATTAAAAACAATAAATATAAACACATGAAACGAGCATGCCAAATTTTGACACATAAGGGGATGACTAATAGCGAACAACATGTGTCACCTATAAAAAATTAAAATTAAGACACATGAAACAAAAGGTTCTATTCTTCATTAGCCTTTACTTATTGGTTTTTTCTGTGCAGTCTCAATCTAGTTTTATGACTAAAAAAGGTCATATTAAAATTGTAACTAAAATTGATAATCAAGATATTACTATTGAAAGTCATGATTTAGAGCTGTTTCTTAATTATACTACAAAAGAAATGCGTGGTGTTTTAGATCTCAATAAATTAATTGATGATAATCCTAAATTAAGTAATTATTTAAAGAAGACCGAAGCACCTTTAATGATTCATTTTTTAGGAATAATTCCAACCGATGATTTTATGTCGGGATCGCACGAATTACTAACTTTTAATTGGCCGTTAAAACTTACGCTTCAAAATAAAAGTTTTGAAATATATTTAGAATCATCGCTTGAACATGTTGAGGGAGGTTATTTAACCTCGTGTAAATTAAGTGCTTTCGGAGAATTTAGAGCTGTAGAACTTGGATTAAATGAATTGATTCCTGAATTGGATAGCAGTATTGGAATCCAAATTATTCAAACCCTATTAAAAAATTATTAATTTCTAAAAGCATGGCTGATTAATAAATGTAATAAAATATATTTAAGAATTTGCTTAATTAATGTAATAATAAATTATATTTATTGTCCAATAATACAACACTTTGTGTAATTTTGGATATTGGATATTGGATATTGGATATTGGATATTGGATATTGGATATTGAATTGAAATTATGAATATCAATGCGTTATCACATCTAAACGTTGTAATATAACTAGATCTAAATCCGTATTATGCAATAATATAACGGACTATTAATAATAAAAATATAATTAAAAATGAAGGAACCATCCTGTATTCGTGAAGAAAAAGATCAATTAAAAATTAATAGTTATGAAAATTTGTTACTTGAATTTAATGGTGATTTTAAAAAATTGAGTAAAATAATCGGGCTTATTGGCAATGAAGTTCGATTAAAATTGATGTGGTTGATTAACGAAAATAAATTTTGTGTTTGCGATTTAGCAGACATCTTACAAATGAGTGTTCCTGCAATTTCTCAACACTTACGTAAATTAAAAGATGTAGACATCATTGCATCCTATCGAGAAAAACAAACCATTTATTATTTTATAACTGAAGAAAACAAAACTATTGTAGATCATATATTAGATTTGGTTTCTAAAAAAATCACTATTTAATTATGAAACGAGCATTCCAAATTTTGACATACAAGGGAATAGCCTGCACTCAACTTGATTGGGTGACTAATAGCGAACCTGCCTGCGACAGGCAGGCAGCATGTGTCACTTATAAAAATTAAAATTTAGACACATGAAAAATCAAAAAAAAGACAAAAAATTGATCGGTGCAGGAGTAGTAACGGCAATAGCCGCATCGTTATGTTGTATCACACCGGTTTTGGCATTATTTGCCGGAGCTAGTGGCGTAGCATCTACATTTTCATGGATAGAACCATTTAGACCCTATTTAATATGGATTACAGTTTTGGTACTGGGATTTGCTTGGTATCAAAAGCTTAAACCAGTTCAAAAAGATATGGATTGTGCTTGTGAAGAAGATGAAAAACCTTCTTTTTGGCAAACAAAAAAATTATTGGGTATCGTAACTGTTTTTGCTGCCTTAATGTTAGCTTTTCCAAACTACTCCTACATATTCTATCCAGAAAATAAGTCTAAAATAGTACTAAACTCACAATCCAATATCTCAGAATCTATATTTCAAATAGAAGGAATGACTTGTGAGAGTTGTAACCAGCACGTAGAACATGAAGTTTCTTTATTACCTGGTTATTTAGAGGCTATAGCCGATTATAAAACTGGTATTGTAAAAGTTAAATACGACAAATCTAAAAGTTCAGAAGAAGAATTAATAGATGCTATTAAAAGGATTGGTTATACTGTCATAGAATAAAAGAAAATAAAAATGAGTATTAATTAATATCAACTATTACTTGTCCGATTTGTGGATATCATAAGGTAGAACAAATGCCTACCGATGCGTGTCAGTTTTTTTATAAATGTGAAAATTGTAAAAAATTATTAAAACCCAAAGAGGGAGATTGCTGTGTGTATTGTAGTTTTGGCTCCATACCTTGTCCTCCAATTCAGGAAAATAAGGATTGCAATAATAACTCATGCTGTTCCTAAATAAAGCATTTAATTTATTTTAGAGACTCTTATTTAAGAGAATTTATTTAATACAATAAATTATAGAAAAAACTCCAAATCATTTAAGAATTTATATATTGAAGACCCAATGAAAAAAACAATACATAAATTACCTTCAGATCTGGTTTTAGACATTAAAACCCGACTAAAAACAATAAGCGGCCAAATTAATGGTATTGTAAAAATGTTGGAGGATGGAAAAGATCCGGAACAGATCAATATCCAATTCAAATCCATTGATAAAGCCGTACAAAAAGCCCATTATTTATTGCTAGACGAAGTGTATAGAAAAGCTTTGGCTATCGGTATTGTAAAAGCAGTAGATTCTTGTCCAGGTAATTGTGGTAGTGAAGATAAAATTGAATTTTTAAAAATCGAATTTCCAAATATTGCATTGAATGATCTTTCTAATAAATTAAAAGAGATTCAAAGGATAGAAAGCAGACTCCAGAATTATAATGAAAAAAAAGATTAAAAAATTTGCACACCCCCCTCCCTTAACATGTCATCTTTGTTTTTTAATTTAACTTTTAAAAATTATGAGCAAAAGAAAAATAGAAATATTTACTGCTGGATGCCCTGTTTGTGAACCTGTTGTACAATTGGTAAAGGACACAGCTTGTGAAAATTGTGAAATAATAATTCACAACGTAAAAGAGCAATGTGAAAGCAAAATATGTTTATCTAAAATGGAAGAGTACGGTGTAAAACGACTCCCAGCAATTGCGGTAAGTGGAAAACTTCTTGGATGTTGTAAAAATATTGAAATCACCAAGAATGATTTGATTCATGCAGGAATTGGATTAAACTAAAGATGTTGGTTATAAATAAAAAAGTGTCCTTCGGCACAGCAGTTTTTTCAGCGGTTTCTTTAAAACTTTGTTGTTGGGGACCTTTGTTATTAACTGGTGTAGCAGGTATTAGCGGCAGTACGATTTATTTTTCATGGTTAGAGTCACTAAAACCTTATTTATTAAGCCTTGCTTTTATTTCTTTAGCATATAGTTTTTATCAGATCTATAATCCAAATAACCAAGTTTCTTGTAATTATTGTGATACCAATCAACAATCCAGAACCAGATCTAAAATTTATTTATGGTTTGTTGCAGTAATTGTAGTAGGTATGACTTTGGTTTCTTACCATCCTAAATTGTTTTATAGATCCGATAAAGAATTTGATATTTCGGTTAATACATAATATATTGAAAAAGTAAAATTTAATATTCAAGGCTTAAGCTGCTACAGTTGCGAAGAAAATATAAACCATACGCTAAGTAAAATGGATGGTATTTTAGAAATCGAAACTTCCTTTAAAAAAGGGCGTTCAGAAATAAAATTCGACCCGTCAAAAATAAACATTAAAAAAATTAAAAATTCTATAGAATCAAAAGGATATATAATTAAACCAAATGAGAGATGAATAAATTCAGTTTTCTAATAATATGTTTTATTATATCGAATCTATTTGCACAGGGGCCTCCAATTACTGTTGGAACCCCAGTAATGCTTGGTTTAGAAGGTGGTGGTATTAGAACCTTTGGTAAATTTATTTCGAAAGAAAATACGAGTATTTATATACAACCTTTTGCTATTCCTTATAATATTGGCACAAAATTTCAAGTGGGTGTTGTGCTACCATTTGTTTTTAAAACACCTAATAATATGGAAACTTCAGGTGGGTTTGGAGATATGGCAATTTTTGCTAAATACCAATTGTATAAAAAAGATGGCAAAGCCAAAACATTTAGAATTTTAGGAACAGTCAAACAAACCTTTCCAACAGGAAAAACGAATTCCTTGCCACCTATAGGAAGTGATTTGTACCAAACCCAAATAGGATTAGTATTAGGCAGAATTACTTCGGCAATTGGCATTTATGGTGATTTAGGATACAATATAACAAATAGAAATGCATCAGATAATTTTACCTATAATTTTTCTGTAGGAATTCCTTTATTGGCACATCAATACCCTCAAAAACAAATTAATACATTTTTAGAATTTAACGGAAACTATATTTTAGATTCGAGTATACACACCTTTTTTATTTCACCGGGTATTCAATTTATTCCGGGCAGAAGAATTTTATTTGAAACTAGTTTTCAAATTCCGTTATTACAACAAAATATTACGACCAATAAAACGAATTATATGTTTTTGTTGGGTACACGTTTTTTAATTTTTTAAACAAAAACAAACTATTAAAAATAAAATCATGAAAAATTTATTTAACAAAACAAACATATTGGCAGTGATTTTTATGGTATTCTTCTTTGTGCAATCTAATTTAAATGCCCAAAGTATTAATAATGATAGAGTTTATGTAAAAATTGAAGTAGACGGCATGGCTTGTTCTTACTGCGCTTTTGGTATGGAAAAAGCCTTAAAAAAAGTATCTGGTGTAGATAATGTAGCTATAGAACTAGAAGAAGGTATGGCATATATAAGTACTCCAAAAAGTCAAAAGCCGCAAAAAGAAAGCCTTTCATTGATAATCCAAAATGCCGGATTTACACCTGGTATTATTGAATTTAGTGATCAACCATTTAAAAAGGCTGATGTTAAAGATTAAGAGAGATTGCCACAGTCGTATCTCCTTCGCAAACTTGCTTTGGAATATATTAGCGCATTAACACATTTGCTCATTATGGTATTCACTCATTCAACAGTCGGTTATAATTTTATATTAAATTGAATTTCCGCTAGTTATGTAGCCATGATTAAATGTGATAACTCGTTTATATTCATATATTTATTCATAATTTAACATTCATAACTTAAAATTACAAGAAGTGTTGTTATTAACGCAATCACACATTGCATTATGAATGCACTTCCATTGCACTTCTCTTTGGTGTATTTTTACCATAATAAAGATGATATATATTTAATTTTATGGATGATAATGATTGTAAAGATGGTGCATGTGCTATAGATTACACACAAGAAACCCCTAAAAAAGATACCTTTAAAATTAATAAAGAGTATATAACTCCTATTATTGGTTTGTTATTTCTTTTGATAGGAATTGGATTTGATTTTTATGACCTACCATTTTTTAAAATGCCTGTTTCTCTTATTTGGTTTGGTGCTATTTATATTTTGGTTGGAGGCCCTATAGTATTAAAAGCCCTAAAACTTATTGCTAAATTCGATATTTACAATGAATTTGTATTGATGTCAGTGGCCACACTTGGAGCTTTTATAATAGGGTCTTATGCAGAAGGTGTTGCAGTAATGTTGTTTTATGTGGTAGGTGAATTATTTCAGGAAGCAGCAGTAAATAAAGCAAAAAGGTCTATTGAAGCATTATTGAAAGTACAAGTGGAAGA